>NZ_JAGYFX010000110.1:0-19147 GCF_019946615.1 Pseudomonas sp. BF-R-01 | reverse complement strand
GAGGGCATGGCGAGCATTAGCGAGCCACCGAACGAAAGGGGCAAGAGCCCTTGGTTACTTGGGGCTCTTCCAAGTGACTCGCCGTAAGGGCGAAACCGCCAGCCGCCATCACCAAAAAAACGGATATACACCCAACCCCAACCCCTAATGCGAAGTCCCCTCCACAAACTCGATCTTGTTGCCAACGTTGTACTTGCCCGACGGCTTGTTCATCGGGATACGCTTGATCTCCTCAAGCGTGCCACTGTCATAAACAATCAGCGCCCCATCGGTGGCCCAAATGCTCAGCAGCAAATGCCGACCATCGCGAGTGAACTCGACGTGCGCCGCCGTCTTGCCAGGCATCGGACGCAAGGTACGAGCGATTTCCAGGGTCTGTTTGTCGATCAAATGAATCGCATCGTTGTCCGGCCCGAAGAACACATCCGTCCAGGCATACCGCGAATTGACGTGACTGCGCATGAAAAACCCCGGCCCCAACGTCGGGATTTCCTTGATCAGCTTCCAGGTCTTGAAATCGATGACCGAGATCAGCCCCTTGCTGATGTTCGGCGTGGCAAACACCCACTGACCGTTGCGTTTCCAATAGGTCCCGGACCCCAGGTGCGGCATGCCCGGCAACGGAATGTCAGTGACCACCTTGCCACTGTCGAGGTCGATCACCTGACCACCCTTGGCCTTGCGCGACGTGGCCAGCAACTGCTTGTAGTCCGGTGAAAAGGAAAAGTCGTCGAACATGTCCTCAGCCTCGATCCGTCGCGGCTCGAAGTCCGGAGTCCCGGCGCTCGACAGTTCCCAGACCTCCTTCACGTCCTTGAGCGCGACGATGAAACTGTCCCGTGGCGGCGCGGTGTAGACCGCGCTGACCCGTGACGCCGTGCCGTCCTGGCCGATGGCTGGAATGGTTTTGACCAGCGACAGATCGCGGGCATCCAGCACGACAAGATTGCCCGGCAAATAGTTACCCACCAACACCCAGCGACCATCCTTGCTCACCGCCAGGTTACGGGTGTTGAGCCCGGCGCGGACCTCGGCGATCAGCTTCAGGTTGTGCAGGTCATACAGGCTGATCCAGCCATCGCGCGAGGCGACGTAGACGAAGCGCCCGTCGGGTGAGAACTTCGGCCCGCCATGCACGGCAAAGTGCGAGGTAAACCGCGCCAGCACTTCGAAACGATCGCCGTCGAGGATGTTGATGTGGTGATCGCCAGCTTCCACCACCACGAACAGGTTCAGCGGATCGGCGCCATGCTGGGGCGTGGTGGGCAGCTTGCTGATGTCGGCGAGCATCGAGTGACTGCCGCGAATCTCGTCGTTGCTCCAGGTCGGCGGGGTGGCGGGCGGTTGCTGAAGGTAGCTCACCAGCGCGTCGATCTGCGCCGGGTTGAACACGTTGGCAAACCCGGCCATCTGGCTTGCGGGGCGGCCGTTCTGGATCACGCTGCGGATTTCATCGGGTTTGATCCGGCTCAGACTCTCTGGCAACAACGCCGGCCCGGTACCGCCGAAACGGTTGGCGCCATGGCAGCTTTGGCAATGCTGGCGGTAGTCGTTCGCGGCGTGTTCAAGTGCCGGATCAGCGGCGCCAGCGACAGCACTGACCCATAACAACGGCAGCAGCAGCCCGCGCTTCATAGCGCCACCTTGCCGTGCCGTTGCAACGCCTGGACAGGATAAAAGCGCGCCGGGTATTCCATCGGTTGTGCCGCGAACAGATCGACCACCTTGCCGATCACCGTCAGCGTCGGGATACCGGGCGGGCACTCCAGCGCCAACGTCGGCAGTTGGTGCAACAAACCACGGGCAACGTGCTGGTCGGGTCGCGTGCCGTTGCTGATCAGCGCTGCCGGTGTGTCGGCCGACAACCCGGCCTCGATCAGGTGCTTAGCGATAACCCCGAGGTTCGATAAGCCCATGTAAAACACCAGGGTCTGGCTGCTGTCGGCCAGATCGCGCCAAGGCAGTTTCAACTCGCCGTCGTGTTGCAAGTGGCCGGTGATGAATCGACAGGAATTGACCAGGTCCCGGTGCGTCAGCGGGATGCCGGCGTAAGCGCTGCACCCGGACGCGGCGGTGATGCCCGGCACCACCTGGCAGTCGATGTTGCGCTGCAGCAGATACTGCAACTCCTCGGCGCCGCGACCGAAAATGAACGGGTCGCCACCCTTGAGCCGGACCACGCGTTGCCCTTGCTCGGCAAGGTCGGCCAGCAGCTCGTTGATTTGTTCCTGGGGCAGGCTGTGGCAGCCGCTGGCCTTGCCGACGTAATGCCGGGCGCAAGTGAGGGGGATCAGCGTCAGCAGGTCGGGGCTGATCAGACGGTCGTAAACCACGGCGTCGGCCTGCATCAACAGGCTCCAGGCGCGCAGGGTCAGCAGGCGTGGATCGCCGGGGCCCGCGCCGACCAGGGCGACTTCGCCCGGTCTGAACAGGGACGCAAGTGCGGCCGGTAAAATAATCGATGGGTACATGGGACGTCCTTGGTTCTTCATCAGGTTGGCCGGGGCTTGCCAGGCGGATGCTTCAGTGCATGACGCAAGGGATTGTCGTGATGGGCGGCACACCGATTTCTTCATCGCTGAGGTGGCAACCGGGGTCCTGCCCCCACAGATCGCCTTCGGCCCAGGCGCGGGTTCGGGTGTTGCCGTTGCAGATGTCCAGCCAGCGGCATTGGCCACAGCGGCCGCCGACGGCGCGCGGATGCGCCCGCAGCTGCTGCAACAAGGTGTCCGGCCGGTCCAGCCAGAGCGTGCGAAACGGCGTGTGCCGCACGTTGCCCACCGAGTGCTGCCACCAATAGGTGTCCGGGTGCACTTCGCCGGTGTTGTCGATGTTGGCGATGCCGCTGCCCGAGGCATTGCCGCCCCAGGCGCGCAGCATGTGTTCCAGGCGCGGGTAATGTTCGGGCAGATGCAGCCCTACCCATTGCAGCAACAGAACTGCGTCGGCATCGTTGTTGCCGCTGACGAAATCGCTGTCGCGACCCTGCGCGATGTCTTCCCAGGCGCGTTCGAAAATCTGCGTCATCGCCTCGCGGCTCATCTGTTGCCGGGCGTCGAGCTGGCGGCTGCGTTTGCCGCGACCGCTGTAGTTGAGGTGTGACAGGTAAAACTTTTGCACGTCGTACTCGCGCATCAGCGCCAGCAATTGGGGAAGCTGCGCATGGTTTTCCTGGGTCAGGGTGGTGCGCAGGCCGACCCGAATACCTTGTTCGCGACAAAGGCGGATCGCCCGCATGGAACTGGCAAAACTGCCCTTGAGTTGGCGGAAGGCGTCATGGGTGGCTTCCAGGCCATCGATGCTGATCCCGACATAGTCGAAATTCGCCGCGCGGATCTGCGTGATGTTGTGCTCATCGATCAGCGTGCCGTTGGTGGACAAGGCAACAAAGAAACCCTTGGCGCGGGCGTAGGCGCTGAGCACAAACAGATCATCGCGCAGCAGCGGTTCACCGCCCGACAGGATGAGCACTTTCACCCCGGCAGCGCGCAGATCATCGATCACGCTCAGTGCGGCGGGCGTATCCAGTTCATCGCGAAAGACACTGTCGGCTGAGGTTGCGTAGCAGTGTTTGCAGGTCAGGTTGCAGCGCCGCAGCAGGTTCCAGATCACCACGGGCGGCCGGTTGCTGCCCGGTGGGCTGGTTCTGGGGGCGGGCGCCTGGCCGGCCAGCGCACGCAGGTATTGGCTGATCCTTAACATGCAACTCTCCTTGAGTCGGCGCGCCTTCAGTGCGTTGCGGGTGGCAGGCGCAATCCGGTTTTTTTCAGGATGCGGCTGCTCACCAGCATCTCGTCGGCGGCACAGGCATCGCCCAGCAAGTAGCGCAGGTGTTCGCGGTAGCTGTCGATTTCCTCGCTGCTGCGACCGTGCACCATGGCAAACAGGTTGTAGCGCCAGTCCTCACGGCGCGGGCGTCGATAGCAATGGCTGACGAAGGGCTGCGCACCGATCAGCGCGCCGAGGCGCGGCATGTCGGCGTCGCGCACATCCCAGACCGTCATGCCGTTGTAGCGATAACCCAGGCGATAGTGGTTGGGGACGGCGGCGATGCGCCGGATGGCGCCCTCGGCCTGCAAACGCTTGAGCAAGTCCAGGGTGGATTCGATGCTCAAGTCCAGCTGCTCGGCGAGCCAGGCCCAAGGGTCGTCCAGTAAGGGCAGGCCGGTCTGGGTCAGCTCGATCAGGCGATGGGCCAGGGTGTCTTCAGACCGGGAAATACAAACCGACATGGTAGGTCTCCTCTTTGGGCAGATTCAGCAGCGGCAAGCCGGTCAGGGATTCAATGCGCTGCAGGGTCTCGGCAATGCCTTGTTCGGTCGGGCAACCGAGCACAAACCACATGTTCCAGGGGTGTTCGCGTCGATAGTTGTGGGCCACTTCCGGCAGGGCGTGCAGTTGTTCGGCGACGTCTTCGAAGCGTTCTTCCGGCACTGCCAGCGCCGCGAGCGTGAAGGCACCGCCCAGCCGTTCAATGTCGAACATCGGGCCGAAGCGCGTGAGCACGCCGTCTTCCAGCAGTGCGTGGAGCCGATCGAGCAGTTCGCTGCTGCTGCTTTGCAGTTCGGCGGCCAGTACTTTCCAGGGATGGCGCACCAGCGGCAGGCCCAGTTGCAAGCGGTTGATCAGTCGACGGTCGAGGTCATCCACGGTCGGAGGCTCCTGTTGATGAAGGCGCAAAGCGCCCGCCGCATTGTTTGAAGGCGTGGGTGCTGAACAGCAGTTGGTGGGGCAGGTCGCTCAGCAGGTGTTCTTCGAGCAGCGCCTGAATGTGCGCCGCGACTTGATCGCGCTGGCGACCGTGAACCATGCAGAACAGGTTGTATCGCCAGTCAGGCAGGCGTCGCGGCCGCTGATAGCAGAGGGTGATGCCGGGCGCTCGCCCAAGGCGCTGGCCGACTTCGTCGATCAACGCGTCCGGAATGTCCAGCACCAGCATCGCGTTGGCGGTAAAGCCCAGCGCGCGATGGTTGAGCACCAGGCCAACCCGGCGGAACAACCCTTGCTCGTGCCACTGGTGCATTTGCGCGAGCACCTGGTTTTCCTCGGCGTTGATCCGTTCGGCGAGTGCCTGATAAGGACGCGAGACCAGCGGCAACCCGCCTTCCAGGTGCCGACGCAGGGCCAGTGCCTGTTTGGGATTCAACGGCGCTTTCATCGGTTTTCTCCCAGGGCAAAGCCGAGGTCGATGCGGTAAGCGGTCAACATCGGCAGGTCCAGCGGGGTGAGGCCGGTGTCGTACTCCAGTTCTTCGAGAATGCGCTCGATGTGTTGGCGATCGGGGCCGGTCAACACAAACCACAGGTTGTAGTGATGCTCGCGCGCGTAGTTGTGATTGACCTCGGGGTATTGGCTGACGCGCTCGGCGACCTGATGCAGGCGTTCGGCGGGCACGGCGAGGGCGGCGAGGGTGCTGGCGCCGGCACGGCTGTGGTCGAACACCGGACCGATCCGCGACAAGGCCCCGGCCAGTTCCAGGCGTTGCAGGCAGGCGATCACTTGCGACTCGCTGCAACCCAACACCTGGGCCATTTCGAGATAAGGTTCCGGACACAGCGGCATGCCATGCTGGAAGCGATCAATCAGTTGGCAGGCAAGCAGGTCGAGGTCCATTTCAATAGCCCATTTTTTGTGCGCGGCTGCTGAAGAAGATGCCGCTCGGCGCGGTGGCCGGCAGGGTGCTCAGCTGTTTCAGGCTGTACGGGTCCCAGACCTGAACCTGATTGCCGTCGCGTAACGACAGCCACAGCTGATCGCCGCGTGCGGTGAATTCCATGTGCAGCACCGCCGGGCCCGGTCGCAGGTCGGCGACCACGGCGTGGGTTTCGGTGTCGATCACCTGGACCCGATCGTTGTCCGGGTAGGCGAAATTGACCCACAGTTGCCGACCGTCCGGGCGCGAGGTGACGAACACCGGTTGGCCGGCCACGGGGATCACGGCGCTCTGCTGCCAGGTGCGCGAATCCATCACCAACACTTGATGGCGACCGACAGCGGGGACGAAGGCCTGATGGTCGGCGACGGCCCAGCCCTCAAGGTGCGGCATTTTGTAGACCGGCAGTTTTGCCTGGCCGCGTCCGTAATCACCGAGCACCCGCTTTACCCCACGCTCGGGATGCCAGAGGTCGAGTTGCGCCATGCCGTCTTCGCCGAACAGGCCGGCCATGTAGTAGCGCCCGTCCGGGGTGATCAGCGCGTCGTAGGGTTGCTCGCCGATGTCGGTGAAGCGGCTGATCTGCGGGGTGGTGCCCTGGCTGAAATCCAGGGTCCAGATCTCGCCGGTGTCGAACAGGCTGAACACAAAACGCTGGCCGGGCGCGTCGACCAGGCCGACCACGCGGGAACGCTTGCTGCCATCGGCCAGCGGGGTAGCGGGAATGTCGGCCACCAGCTGCAAGGTCTGTGCATCAAAGACCTTGACCCCGCCCGGCACATAGTTGGAGACCGCGATCAGCTTGCCGTCCTGACTGATGGCGCCGCCGATGCTGTTGCCGCCCTGGATCACTCGGTGATCGATGCGTCGGGTCAGCAGGTCGATCTTGCTCAGACCACCGTCGCGGCCGAACACATAGGCATAGCGCTGGTCGCGGGAGAACACCACCGAGGCGTGGGACAGGTCGCCCAACCCTTCGAGCCGGGCCAGCGAAGTACGGTTGTCGCTTTCGATGATTTGCAGGCTGCCGGTGGCGCGTTCCACTACAACGCCCAAGTCGCCGGTGCCACGCAAGGGTGGCTGAGCGCAGGCGGACAATAACAGCCCGGTCGCCGCTGACAGCAGGATTGAACGGATCATGGTGCGGGATATCCCTGGCGTAGAAGATCGATCAGCCAACGGATGTCGGCGGTGCTGAGCAGCGGGGCCCAACCGGGCATCGCGGTGCCGGGCCGGCCATGGGTGACGGTGGCGATCAGGCTGTCCCTGGACTTGCCCGCCAGCGCTGTGCGGGTCAGTTCGGGGCCGAGGCCGCCGGTCATGTGCAGCCCATGGCAGGCGCCGCAGTCCTGGGCCAGCAGGTGTTCGAGTTGCGCCTGACGCTGGGCGTCGGGCGCGGCAACCGTGGTTGCGCAAATGAGGAGGAGGGCCGCCAGAACCAGAGCCTTTCGAAAAATCATCATGGCGCCCTCCAGGCGGTTATTTGAGTGTCAGGACCCAGGTCGCGAGAATCTTCGCTTCCTCATCCGTGACCGGGTTTGCCGGCATCGGCATCGGTCCCCAATTGCCCTGTGTGCCGTTTTTGATATGACTGGCCAGGGTGTCCGCGGCCCCGGCTACGCCCGCATTCTTGGCTGCTACATCCTTGAGTGCCGGGCCAACCAGTTTGGTGTCGATGGAGTGGCAGGCGGCGCAGGGTTTGCTTTTGAACAGCTCCAGCGCGTCCTGGGCCATGGCCGGATGCACGCTCAGCGCAGCGGTCAGGGCGAACAGTGAAAGCAGAGTATTTTTCATGGTGTTTCCTTGCATTGATTGAGCTCAATAGATGTCGTGTTGGGTGTTGTAGACGTTGAACTTTCCGGTGGGTGTGATCAGTCGTTTGTCCTTGATGACTGACTTGAGCTTCAGGGTTTTATCGTCGATCACCACCAGCGCCGATTCGTCGGCCTGACCGCTCCACACGGAGAACCAGACTTCATCGCCGGCCTTGTTGTATTCCGGTTGCACGACGCGCATCGCCCCTTGCTTGATGCCCGCGTATTCGGCGATGGGCAGCACGGTATAGCCGGCGTCGAGCTTGTCGATATTGAACACCGCCACCGACTGACTGAGTTTTGCGTCCGGGTTGAGGGTGGTGTCGACGTACAGGTGACGGGAGTTGGGGTGGGTCTTGATGAACAGCGATCCACCGCCCTGGCCCTTGATCGAGGCGACCTGTTTCCAGGCGTATTGCGCGTGTTTGACCGGGTCGGTGCCGATCAGCGAGATGCCTTCGTCGCCCAGGTGGCTGGTGGCCCAGACCGGTCCGTAGGTTGGGTGGTCGAAGTTGGCGCCGCGCCCAGGGTGCGGGGTTTTGCCGACGTCCACGAGCGCGGTCAACTTGCGCTCCTTGGAGTCGATCACGGCGACTTTGTTGGAGTTGTTGGCGGCGGTCATGAAGTAGCGGTGCGTACTGTCCCAACCGCCGTCATGCAGGAACGGCGCGGCGTCGATGGAGGTGACGGTGAGGTTCTTGATGTCCTGGTAATTGACCAGCATGACCTTGCCGGTTTCCTTGACGTTGACGATGAACTCCGGCCATTCGTGGGACGCGATGATCGCTGCGACACGCGGCTCAGGGTGATATTCCTGCTTGTCGACGGTCATGCCGCGTGTCGAGACGATCTGCTTCGGCTCCAGGGTTTCGCCGTCCATGATGGTGAACTGCGGCGGCCAATAGGAACCGGCGATGGTGTACTTGTCCTCGTAGCCCTTGAATTTTGAGGTCTCGACCGAGCGCGCTTCGATGCCCACTTTGACTTCGGCGACTTTAGTCGGCTCCACCGGCCACAGGTCGATCATGTCGATCCGGGCGTCGCGGCCAATCACCAGCAAGTAGCGGCCCGAGGCGGAGATCCGCGAGATGTGCACCGCATAACCGGTCTCGATCAGCTTGACGATTTTCTTGCTGTCGCCGTCGATCAGGGCAATCTTGCCGTCATCGCGCAATGTCACCGAAAACAGGTTGGGCAGGTCGAGTTTGCTCAATTGTTTTTTCGGACGATCCTCGGGTTTGACCAGCACCTTCCAGGTTTTCAGCGTCTCGGCCATGCCCCATTCCGGTGGTGTCGGCGGCGTGTGCTGAACGAACTTGGCCATGGCCGTGATTTGCTCCTTGGTCAGGGCATTGGACGTCCCCCAGTTCGGCATGCCTGCCGGTGAGCCGTAGGTAATCAAAGCCTCCAGGAACGGTTGCCCGCGCGACTGGGTGATGTCCGGGGTCAGCGGCTTGCCGGTCGCCCCTTTGCGCAGCACGCCGTGACAGCCGGCGCAGCGCTGGAAGTAGATTTCCTTGGATGAATCGAACTCGGCCCGGCTCATGTCGGGAGCGCCAGCGGTTTTGACCATGGGCGGTGAGGCGGCGGGCTCGTTGGCTCTGGCTGCGTGAGACACCGCAAAGGCCAGTGTCGAACACAGGGTGGCGACGGTCAGAGCAAACGTTTTTCTATTGCTGATCAGCATTCCATTTCTCCTCAGGCAAGACCTTTGCGATGCGCTGGAACGACAGCGCAGGACGCAGGTTCTTAGTGCGCTGCAAGGCTATGCCCGAGCAGGCCAATGCCCGCTTGACGGCGATCAAGTTTGTCGGCCATGTCACTTGCCAGGTTGTCGCAGGGGTCCGTAGCGTGTCCCTCAATTCTGTTGTTGAATCAGGTGCCCCATGGACCATCTCCCGTCTGGCGAACACAAGGCCGAACCCTTCTATCAACCGCTCAACAATGAGGAGGCGCTGTTCGAGCAGGCCTGGCAACACGGCATGCCGGTGCTGATCAAGGGGCCGACCGGTTGCGGCAAGACCCGTTTCGTCCAGCACATGGCGCATCGGTTGAACCTGCCGCTGTACACCTTGGCGTGCCACGACGACCTGAGCGCGGCTGACTTGATCGGTCGCCATCTGATCGGTGCCCAAGGCACTTGGTGGCAGGACGGACCGCTGACCCGCGCTGTGCGTGAAGGCGGCATCTGTTATCTCGACGAAGTGGTCGAGGCGCGCCAGGACACCGTGGTGGTGTTGCATCCGCTGGCCGACGATCGTCGCGAGTTGTTCCTGGAGCGCACCGGCGAGGTGTTGCAGGCGCCGCCGTCCTTCATGCTGGTGGTGTCCTATAACCCCGGTTACCAGAACCTGCTCAAAGGCATGAAACCCAGCACCCGACAACGCTTCGTGGCGATGCGTTTCGATTACCCGCCGGTGGCCGATGAGGAGCGCATTGTTGCCCGCGAGGCTCAGGTGGACAGCGCGCTGGCAGCGCAAGTGGTCAGGCTGGGGCAGGCGCTACGGCGGCTCGATCAGCATGATCTGGAGGAAGTCGCTTCGACGCGGTTGCTGATTTTCACCGCACGAATGATCCGCGCCGGCATGAGCCCGCGTGAGGCGTGCATGGCCTGCCTGGCCGAACCATTGAGCGACGATCCGCTGACCGTTACGGCGCTGATGGACGTGGTTGATGTCCACTTCGGTTGAGCCCGGCGGCGTTGCGCCCAGGCATTTGCCGGGCGATCTGGCGATGTGGTTTTTCATTCTGGCCGAGCTGTCGGTGTTTGCCATTCTGATTCTGGTGTTCGCCGTGACCCAGGCACTCAAGCCGCAGCTGTTCAGCGAAAGCCGTCTGTTGCTGAACACGTCGACCGGTCTGGCGATGACCCTGAGCCTGCTCACCGCAGGGCTGTTCGCGGCGCTGGCGCAGGCGCAAGTCAGGCGCTCACGGCCTCGCCACGGTGCTGTCTGGTTGCTGGCGGCGTTGCTCGTCGCCAGTGTCTATGTGGTGTTGAAAGTCACCGAGTACCGACACTTGCTGGCCTCGGGGCTGGGGATGGAGCACAACACGTTTTTCACGCTGTACTGGATCCTCACCGGGTTTCATTTTCTTCATGTGTTGCTTGGCATGTTCATCCTCGGATGGCTGGCCGAGCGTTGCCGTCGTGGGTTGTACGACGCCAGTAATCGCAGCGGATTTGAATCCGGCGTGTTGTATTGGCACATGGTTGATCTGATCTGGGTGGTGTTGTTTCCGCTGGTTTACGTGCTGGGTTGATGAGGTTTTCATGTCTGCTTCCAGGTTCTTGTTTGTCTGCTGGGCAGCGCTGGCCACGCTGAGCGTAAGCACTGTGTTGCTGGCGCAGTCGGGGGCGACTGGGGTGTTGTCCGTGGCCATTTTGCTGGTGGCGGTTGTCAAAGCCTGGTTGATTACTGATGGCTTTATGGAAATGCGCCATGCGCCGCGATTGTGGCGTCGGTTGTTGGTGGGTTGGGCGTTGGTGTTGGCGGTGGTTGTGGGGGGGATGTTGGTGGTGGTTGATTGAGTACATATCCGTTTCTGTGGTGATGGCGGCTATTGGTTTCGCCCTTACGGCGAGTCACTTGGAAAAGCCCCAAGTAACCAAGGGCTCTTGCCCCTTTCGTTCGGTGCCTCGCTAAGGCTCGCCATGCCCTCGCTCCGGTCCTGCTCCGTGGGCCCGCCGCGATCGGCCATCCTTGGCCGTGCGCGGCTAACCCGGCATCCATGCCGGGTTGCCCACTGCGCAGAACCTGCGCTCGGCCTCTCGAGGGGGCGCTCAGATCAAAAGCGGAAGGCGAGCTAACGCTCGGCCTGATGAGTGGTGAAAAGCAAAAGCGTACGCAGGCCCCCTGTAGGAGCCGGCTTGCCGGCGATAGCGGAGGGTCAGTCAACGTATGTATTGGCAGGACAGACGCTATCGCCAGCAAGCTGGCTCCTACAGGGGAAATGCGTATGTATTCGGAACGCACACGATCAATTGTAGGAGCCGGCTTGCTGCGGGCGGCGTTCCGACGATAGCGGTGGGTCAGCCGCACATTTATTGACTGGACGGATGCCATCGCCAGCAAGCCGGCTCCTACAGGGGAGTGGTGCACACGTCCGGAATGAGTGAACGCATCAAAAAAGGACAACGCGGACAACTGAAGAGCCAGGTCGGCTTTCAGGCCGCCTCGGCGGCTGTGGCGGTGGTCGCCCCCTCGAGAGGCCGAGTGGAGGTTCTGCGTAGTGGGCAACCCGGCATGGATGCCGGGTTAGCCGCCCCCGGCCAGGGATGGCCGATGGCGGCGGGCCCACGGAGCAGGACCGGAGCGAGGGTATGCCGAGCCTTAGCGAGGCACCGAACGAAAGGGGCAGAAGCGCTTTGGTTACTTTCGCGCTTTTCGAAAGTGACTCGCTGTAAGAGCGAAACCAATAGCAGCCGTTACCGCAGCAACGGATATGTACTCACCTCACCTCACCTCACCTCACCCAGCCAGAAACTCGCCAGTAGACACCACACGAGCATAGGCAAAACCCAACGCCGACATGAACGCGGCATGAACATGGGCCGCCGGAACCGTAAGTCCGTTGAACTCCAGATCCCGCGAGGCACAGGCGTCATGAATGACAGTGACGGCGTAACCCTTGTCGGCGGCCGCACGGGTAATGCCGTCGACGCACATGTGACTCATGCTGCCAACCACCACCAACTCCTTGATACCCTGCTCATCGAGAATTGACTGCAATTCAGTTTCGCGGAACGAGTTGACGAAGTGCTTGAGCACCACCGGCTCGTCGGCGCGGTTCAGGACTTTGGGATGCAGCTTCGCGCCCTCGGAGCCCGGGGTGAAGAAGGGCGCTTCGTCGGAAGTGAACTCGTGGCGAATGTGCACCACCGAATCACCGGCATCACGAAAAGCTTTAAGCAGACGTACGGCGTTATCCGCAGCCGCGTCGGCGCCGACCAGCGGCCACTTGCCCTGGGGGAAGTAGTCGTTTTGGATATCAACTACGATGAGTGCTTGCTTGGCCATGACTGTTTCCTCGAAGTGTGTGTGGGTGTGGAATGAAGTATTGGCTCTGGCGGACCGTCCGAGGATTGGCCGCACCGACAATAGAAGGGGGAAAACTGACAATGGACGCACAAAGGCCAATCGCCGAGCTGGGTGTGCTGATATATCCCGGCGCGCAGATGGCGGCGGTGCACGGGCTGACCGACTTGTTCGGGGTGGCGAACCGGATTGCCGCCGACTATCAAGCGGCGCAGTTGCCGCTGTTGCGGGTCAGCCATTGGCAGGTCGATGGTGATCAGGCGCCCCAGCGCATCTACGACAGCCATCCCGCGCCGGACGGCGCATTGGTGGCGGTGTTGATCCCGCCGTCGATTGCCGGTTTCTCCGAAGGCCAGGCGCCGCAAGGCTTGCTGCGCTGGATTCGTCAGCAACACGCACAAGGCGCAACCCTCGGCGGTGTCTGCGTGGGCTCGATTCTATTGGCTGAAAGCGGCCTGCTCGACGGCCGCAGCGCCACCACCCACTGGACGTCGGCCAAGGCGTTCGCCGAGCGTTATCCGGCGATCAAGCTCAAGGCCGATACGCCGATCGTCGATGACGGCGACTTGATCACCACCGCCGGGTTGATGGCCTGGTCCGAGCTGGGTTTGCGTCTGGTCGACCGATTGCTGGGGCCGAGCATCGCCACCGGCACTGCGCGGTTTCTGGTGGTGGAACACAGCGACAGTGCGAGTGAATGTGGCAGCAACTTTTCACCGATTCTCAGCCACGGCGACGCCTCGATTCTCAAGGTACAGCATTGGCTGCAAAGCACCGGCGCGACCGATGTGTCGCTGGCGACCATGGCTGAACGGGCAGGGCTGGAAGAACGCACCTTCCTGCGCAGATTTCGTGCTGCAACCGGGCTCAAACCCACCGAGTACTGCCAGCACCTGCGGGTCGGCAAGGCCCGGGAAATGCTTGAATTCACCAACGGCACCATCGACCACATTGCCTGGACCGTCGGTTATCAGGACCCGAGTGCCTTCCGCGCGACGTTCAAGAAGATAACGGGGTTGGCGCCGAGTGATTATCGGGCGCGGTTTGGAGTTTCGCCGACCGCCGTGCTCCGATCCCTGTAGGAGCGAGCCTGCTCGCGATGGACGTTAACGATTACGCGAATTGTCTGGATGAAAGCGTCGCTCTCAGGTTCATCGCGAGCAGGCTCGCTCCCACAGTTTGATCTTTGCAAGGCGTTGATCGTGCAAAATGCCAGAGCTGAAATGAGTGTCGTGCAGAATGAGACAGGCCCAGTGCTATCACCGATTCGGCAACTGATTGAATTGCCGATTATTTCAAATCAGCCGCCGTTGGCCTGATCCCTGCACCCCTACAACTACATTCATCAAGCGCCGATTGAAGGGGGACGCATGACCCCAACAAACCGCAAGAAACTGGTGGTCGCCCATTCGGTGCGGCCCGACGCGCCACAGCACGAAGTCGAAACCAATCACGCATTGGCCCGTTGGCTGGCGCAGGTTCTCGGGTTCAAATTCGGCGGCAGCTACGACCCCGAACACCACAGCGGTCGTGATCTTTATCTGCTGCCGACACAAACCATTGTCGGCGCTGCGGCCGCGCGGCAATTGGGCGTCAAGGGCCCGGAGGATTTGTGGGGCGGCTACGTCGAGCATGATTTCATCTGCACCAAAGCTATCAGCCACGGCTTGCGCAACAAAAACGCTTTTGCTCCGCACGGCTGGTCGCCGTTGTTTTGCGAACGGGTGCGCAGCGTGGTGCTTGAGGGGCTCAGCGTGTTCTCCCTCGACGATGCGCGCCCTGCGGCGGAGCATTTGCTCGATAGCGGACCGATTCGCCTGAAACCGATCCATGCCTGCGCCGGGCGCGGTCAGGAGGTGATCCAGAGCCTCGACCAATTCGATGCGATCCTCGACAGACCCGATGCCAAGGCGCTATTCACCGAAGGTGTGGTGTTGGAGCAAGACCTGACCGAGGTGGTGACCCACAGCGTCGGCCAAAGCTTCATCGGCGGCACTGTGTTGAGTTACTGCGGTGATCAGTACCTGACCGCAGACGGTCATGGCGAGCAGGTTTATGGTGGTTCCAATCTGCTCGTGGTGCAGGGCGGTTACGACGAACTGCTCGAACTGCAACTGCCCGACGACGTGCGGCTGGCCATCCGCCAAGCGCAGGTGTTCGACCGTGCGGCGGACGAGGCCTATCCCGGTTTCTATGCCTCGCGGCGCAACTACGACATCGCGCAAGGCCTGGACAGTAACGGCATACAGCGCAGCGGCGTGCTTGAACAGTCCTGGCGCATGGGCGGTGCCAGCAGCGCCGAAGTGGCGGCGTTGCAAAGCTTCGTCAACGACCCGCAGATGAGCGCGATCCGTGTGTCCTCGGTGGAAACCTACATCGATCAAGCGCTGCCGGCGGACGCCATCGAGGTGTACCGCGGGCCGGCGCACAACAGTGAATTTCTCCTCAAGTACGTAACGGTCAAATCCTATGACGGCTAGAAGCGAAACCATTCAGATCGACATCGACGATGAACAGATGAGCGGGACTTTTCTCAGCCCCAAATCGAAGGTCCCCGGCGTGCTCTTCGTGCACGGTTGGGGCGGAAGTCAGGAGCGTGATCTTGAACGGGCCAAAGGCATCGCAGGTCTGGGCTGCGTGTGCCTGACGTTCGACTTGCGCGGGCACACCGGCGGCACCGGCATTCCACTGACGCGGGTTTCCCGCGAAGACAACCTGCGAGACCTGCTGGCGGCGTACGATCGATTGCTCGCGCATCCGGCGCTCGACACCTCGGCGATTGCCGTGGTCGGCACCAGTTATGGCGGCTATCTGGCTGCGATTCTGACCTCATTGCGCCCCGTGCGCTGGCTGGCGCTGCGGGTGCCGGCGTTGTATCGCGATGAGCAATGGCACGCGCCCAAGCGCGAACTGGACAAGCTCGATTTGCGTGATTACCGCAGCACGCTGGTGCGCGCCGACAGCAATCGTGCGTTGCATGCCTGTTCGCAATTTACCGGGGATGTGCTGCTGGTGGAGTCCGAGACGGACGACTATGTGCCCCACGCGACCATCATGAGTTACCGGGCGGCGTGTCAGCAGACGCACTCGCTGACCCACCGCATCATCGACGGCGCCGATCACGCGTTGAGCGAGCCGGTTTCGCAGCAGGCGTATACGTCGATCCTGGTGGACTGGATTACCGAGATGGTGGTGGGTGAGCGGTTGAGCATTATCCAGTCGACGTAAGATCGGCGGGGATGCCTTCGCGGGCAAGCCTCGCTCCTACAGGAAGCGCGCGAACCCCGTAGGAGCGAGGCTTGCCCGCGAAGGCGTCCTTACAACCACCCAATCACTTGGGCTTTTTCGCAATCCGCAGCGACTTGGCCTTGGCCTCGACAATCAAATACATCACCAACGTAATCAACAACGGCAAGATGAAGTAAATCGCCCGATACGCCAGCAACCCCGCCACCAGGCTCCCCCGCGAAGCCTCATGCTGCAGCAACGCCACAAACACCGCCTCCAACACCCCGAGCCCCGCCGGAATGTGCGTGATCACCCCGGCAATCGCGCTGATCAACAACACGCCAAGCACCAGCGGATAATCCAGCTTGCTCGGCAGAAGGGTGAAGATCACCGCCGCCATCAGCGACCAGTTCAGCGCCCCGAGCGCCAGTTGCAGCACCGCCATGCGCAGGGACGGCAGGTTGATTTCGACGCCGCGAATCGCCCACTCTCGCCGCTTGGAATACTGACAGGCCGCCAGGTATCCCGCGCTCACCAACAGCAACAAAACCCCCACGCCCTGCAACGCACCACTGCTGAGTTTCCAGCCCGGTGGCATGCGCACCAGCCCGCTGCTGAACATCGCGCCGGCAATCACCATGTAGCCGAACCAGTTGGTCGCCAGGCTCAGGCCGAGGATTTTTGCGATGTTGCTTTTGCTCACGCCGAGCCGCGAGTAAAGCCGATAGCGCATGGCAATGCCGCCGACCCAGGCACTCAGGTTGAGGTTAAAGGCGTAGCTGATGATCCCCACTGGCAGGATCTGTTTCCAGGTCAGGTCCTGACGAATATAGGTGCGGCCAATCAGATCGAAACAGGCGTACACCAGAAAACTCACCAGCGTCAGCCCGGAGGCGATGATCAGCGTGCGCACCTTGAAATCGGCGAGGGTGTCGAACACCTCGTTCCATTCGATGCGTTGGGCCAGCATCGTGAACAGGATGATCAGCGCCAGGAAAAACAGCATCGTCAGCGGTTTCTTCCAGCGACTCCAATGCGACTTGTGCGGGCTGTCGGCGTGAGGCGCCGAATGGGTTTCAGCGCGGTTCATGGTGATCGCCCCCGGCGAGGTGGGTGAAGGGCTTCAGGCGTGGCTTGTGTGCCGGCAGCCAACCGGCCCACGCCGGGAAGTGCCGCAGGAAGTGAAACACCAGAAAACCGACGGTCATGTGCCAGATCCGTCCGCGTGGGGATGTGTCCGCACACATGGCTTTGCAGTGGTTGTCGCTCAGCCTCTCGAGGCGTTCGAACAAATCGCGGTTGAAGGCGCGATCGCGGATCAGCACATTGGCTTCCAGGTTCATCGCCAGGCTCAGCGGGTCGAGGTTGCTCGAGCCGACGGTGCTCCAGTCTTCGTCCACCAGCGCGACTTTGCCGTGTAGCGGGCGCTCGCAATATTCGTGAATCTGCACCCCGGATTTGAGCAGGTAGTCATAGGTCATGCGCGCCGCCAGTTTGGCCACCCTCATGTCTGGCTGGCCTTGCAGGATCAGTCGCACTTCGACGCCTCGCCGCGCGGCGTTGCGTATCTCGCGCAGCAAGCGATAACCGGGAAAGAAATAGGCGTTGGCAATCACCACGCGACGCTGGGCGCTGCGCAGGACATGTCGATAAACCTCTTCGATATCGCTCTGATGATCACCGTTGTCGCGGTACACCAAACGGACCTGGCCATCGTGATTGTTGAGCGCCAGTTCCGAGCGCCGCTGCCGCCGGCGTTGCCACCAGTATTTGGCGCGGGCCGGGCGACCGCTTTGCAGCAGGGCGAAATGATGAATGTCGGTCACCGCCGGGCCTTGCACTTCAACCGAGTAATCCTGTTTGGCCTCGGGGCCGAAGTCGGCCAGATGGTCGGCGGAAAAGTTGATCCCGCCGATGAACGCAATCGTGCCGTCGACCACCACGATCTTGCGGTGCAGGCGCCGGAACCAGTTGGTGCGGATACCCAGACGCTTCGGTGCCGGGTCAAATATTTGCAGGTGCACGCCGGCCTCGCTCAACGCGGTGAGGTAATCGGTGCTCAACTCGCCACAACCAAACCCGTCGAGACTGGCGGTCACCCGCACGCCGCGTTGAGCCGCGTCGATCAGCACGTGCTGCAGCTCTTCGCCGACCTTGTCCTCGAAAACGATGAAGGTTTCCAGGAGGATTTCAGTCTTGGCCTGGCGCATGGCTTCGAACACCCGCGGGAAATATTCTTCGCCGTTTTCCAGCAGTTCCACCCGGTTGTTGCCCTGCCAACCGTATTCAACGTCGACCACGCCGGGTTCGCGCACCGGCGGGTTGGTGGGTACGTGATCCACGGTGGTTTTTTCCATCGGTGCGCTGCTCATAGCTCGATCTCCACCGATAGTGGTGCGTGGTCGGAAAGGTGGGACCAGGGCCGCGCCGCCAGGACTTGCGGATGGCTGGCCTTGAGGTTGCGCACGTAGATGCGGTCCAGGCGCAAGGCCGGCAAGCGCGCCGGAAAACTGCGCGCCGGTTTGCCGTGGAGTTCGGCAAACACCTCGCGCAAACCACAGGGCTTGAGCATTGCGTCGGCGCGCTGACGCCAGTCGTTGAAGTCACCGGCGACAATCACCGGCGCGTCGCTCGGCAATTCTGCGAGGCGTTGGGTCAGCAGCTTCAGCTGGTCATTGCGATGGGTTTCGCGCAGCCCCAGATGGACGCAAATCGCGTGCACCTCCGGGCCATCGACGGGCAAGCGCAATACGCAATGCAGGATGCCGCGGTTTTCGTGTCCGCTGATGGACACGTCGAGGTTGTCGTGGCGAATGATCTGGAATTTCGACAACAGCGCATTGCCGTGATCGCCTGCCGGGTACACCGCGTTGCGTCCGTAGGCGAACTGCGGCCACAGCGTGTCGGCGAGGAATTCGTACTGCGGCATCGTCGGCCAGTTGCTGTAACGCTGGGGATGGTGCTCGTGGGTGCCGTGGACTTCCTGCAAAAACACCACGTCGGCGGACACGCTGCGCACGGCTTCGCGCAATTCCGGCAGGATGAAACGCCGGTTGAGCGCGGTAAAACCCTTGTGCGTGTTGACCGTCAGCACGGTGAAGCGGCGTACGGCGTTCACGGTTCCTGACGAGTCATCGTCGGGGTTGAACTGCTCGGCGCGGTTCATGGCGACACGCCTTGTGCTGCAGGCTCGCCGGAGGCAAAGAAGCGCCAAGCTGAAATACCGCTGTGAATCGCCGCCATGTCGCCTCCCGTCTGAGGGTCCCCGTTTGCCCCTGTCTTTTGATGACTGCGGGGCAAGCGAGAAAGTTTCGACGGGACTACAGACGGTACAAACCTTGAATGGACACACGGACCTGTAGGAGCCGGCTTGCTGGCGATAGCGGTGTGTCAGTCACATCCATGTTGAATGTGCC
>NZ_JAGYFX010000011.1:0-95626 GCF_019946615.1 Pseudomonas sp. BF-R-01 | reverse complement strand
GCCTGCTCGCGATGGTGTGTCAGTCAAACCTATGTGGCTGACACACCATCGCGAGCAGGCTCGCTCCTACAATTTGGGGTCAGGCAGGTTCAGCAACCGTGCCGAACGCACCTTGGCGCGACAGCAAAATCACCAGTCCGAACGCCCCCGCCGCCATCAACAACGGCAACGCATGACCGCTGATCCACTGACTACCGGCGCCAGCCGCCAATGGTCCGACCAGGCAACCAATGCCCCACAACTGCGCAATATGCGCATTGGCCCGTACCAGCGCATCGTCGCGATAACGCTCGCCAATCAGGATCAGCGACAAGGTGAACAAGCCCCCGGCACTGGCGCCGAACAACACCCACAATGGCCAGATCAGCAACGTGTCGATCAGCAACGGGATCGCCAGGCTCGAGAGCATCAGCACCACAGCGCAACCGGTGAACAACGTGCGTCGCGACAAGCGATCCGCCAGTGCGCCAATCGGCAATTGCAGCAAGGCATCGCCCACCACCACGGTGCTGACCATCGCCAACGCGATTTCCGTGGTAAAGCCCTGGCGCAGGCAATAGACCGGCAACAAGGTCAGGATCATCGCCTCGAACGCTGCGAACAGCGCCACGCCCCAGGCAATCGCCGGCAGGCCTCGGCAAAAGCCCCACAAGTCGCTGAAAGTCACGCTGCAGGCTTCGCTGGTCGGCGCACCGCTGCGGCCGAGCAACAGGAACGGTGCCGCCGTCAGCAAACCGACCCCGACCCAGAATCCATAATCGTGCTCAGTCCCCAGAACACCCAACAACAAAGGCCCGGCCAGCTGACTCAGCGCATAGCTGCTGCCATACAGCGCCACCAGCCGACCGCGCCATTGCTCGACCACCAACTGGTTGATCCAGCTTTCACCCAGGATAAAGACGAGGGTCAGGATCACCCCGATCATCAGCCGCAGCACCAGCCACACCGGATAACTCGGCAACAGCGCCAGCAAACCGATGGAGGCCGCCCCGGCCCACAGGCACAAGCGCATCAGATTGGCCGTGCCGAGCCGCGCCGCCAGATGGCTGGAGATCTTCGCCCCCAGCAATACGCCAATCGCCGGCATCGCGGCCATCACGCCGATGGCAAACGAACCGTAACCCCAGCCTTCCAGGCGAAACGATACCAGCGGCATGCTGACACCCAGGGCCAGGCCGACACTCAAGACAGACGCCAACACGGCGAAATAAGTCGCCCAACGCATGTTCCACGCTCCTGTGGATATTTTTTGTGCAACACAAAACACTGTGGGAGCGAGCCTGCTCGCGATGACGGAGCAACATTCAACATTTTCGTCGACTGTTACACCGCAATCGCGAGCAGGCTCGCTCCCACAGGGGATTCGCGTCCTGAGGGGGAACCTGTTTTAGACAGGCTCCCCTACTGGCTTACAACTTGATCCAGGTCGCCTTCAGCTCGGTGTACTTGTCGAACGCATGCAACGACTTGTCACGGCCGTTGCCCGACTGCTTGAAGCCACCAAACGGTGCGGTCATGTCGCCGCCGTCGTACTGGTTGACCCACACGCTACCGGCACGCAAGGCCCGGGCGGTCAGGTGAGCCTTCGAGATGTCCTTGGTCCACACCGCAGCGGCCAAGCCGTAAGGCGTGTCGTTGGCAATCGCGACGGCTTCTTCGGCGGTATCGAAAGCGATGACCGACAGCACCGGGCCAAAGATTTCTTCCTGGGCGATTTTCATCGCGTTGCTGACGCCGTCGAAAATCGTCGGCTCAACGTAGGTGCCGCCGGTTTCCTGCAGCGTGCGCTTGCCGCCAGCAACCAGTTTGGCGCCGTCGGTGTGGCCGGATTCGATGTAGGACAGCACGGTGTTCATCTGCTGAGTGTCCACCAGCGCGCCGACGTTGGTCGCCGGGTCCAGCGGGTTGCCCGGCTTCCAGGCTTTCAAGGCCTCGATTACCAGCGGCAGGAATTGGTCCTTGATCGAACGCTCGACCAGCAGACGCGAACCGGCGGTGCAAACTTCGCCCTGGTTGAAGGCGATGGCGCCCGCAGCCGCTTCGGCAGCTTCCTGCAGGTTCGGGGCATCGGCGAACACGATGTTCGGGCTCTTGCCGCCAGCTTCGAGCCAGACGCGCTTCATGTTCGATTCGCCCGAGTAGATCAGCAGTTGCTTGGCGATCTTGGTCGAACCGGTGAACACCAGCGTGTCGACATCGTTGTGCAGGGCCAAGGCCTTGCCGACCGTGTGACCGTAGCCCGGCAGCACGTTCAGCACGCCTTTCGGGATGCCGGCTTCAACGGCCAGCGCAGCAATGCGGATGGCGGTCAGCGGTGATTTTTCGGATGGCTTGAGGATCACCGAGTTACCGGTGGACAGCGCCGGGCCGAGTTTCCAGCAGGCCATCATCAGCGGGAAGTTCCACGGCACGATGGCGCCGACAACGCCGACCGGCTCGCGAGTGACCAGACCCAACTGATCGTGCGGGGTTGCGGCGACCTCGTCGTAGATCTTGTCGATAGCCTCACCGCTCCAGCTCAGGGCTTGCGCCGCACCGGGAACGTCGATGTACAGCGAATCGCTGATTGGCTTGCCCATGTCCAGGGTTTCAAGCAGGGCCAGCTCTTCGGCGTGCTGTTTCAGCAGGCCGGCAAAACGGATCATGGTGGCTTTGCGTTTGGTCGGGGCCAAACGCGACCAGGCGCCAGAGTTGAACGTGGCGCGAGCGTTTTCAACAGCGCGCTGGGCGTCGGCGGCGTCACAGCTGGCAATCTTGCCCAGCAGACGGCCATCGACCGGGCTGATGCACTCGAAGGTCTCGCTGGAGACGGCATCGGTGTATTCGCCATTGATGTAGGCACGGCCTTCGATCTTCAGATCGCGAGCCCGTTGTTCCCAATCGGCACGAGTCAGGGTGGTCATTCGAGTGTCCTCCTCTTATTGAATACGAGCGCCCCGCGTTCTTCGCGGACGTCCCCAGGAATTCTGCCCAGCCAGCCTGCAATTCGGCCGAAGGCAACCGTCACCCTAAACCAGTGGCCGGGGTTGTTTCAATATATTTGACATAAGGTCGGTAAACGGCCTTGCGGTGTTCATTTTAATAAACATAGACTTTGGGCTTTCCAGCCATCTTTCCAGCCACTCGCGCCGCAATCACGGGGGATAACAATAATGAGCATCCAGAATATCGTCGATTTTAGCCAGGCCACTACCGAGCCCGAGCGCTACAGGCCGGACCCAGCGAAAATCTTGAAGGGCGACCCCGAGCAAGTGGTTTACAACCACTACAACAGCCCGTGCGGCCAGTTGAACGCCGGTGTGTGGGAAGGCGCGGTTGGCCAGTGGACGGTGAACTTCACCGAGCACGAATACTGCGAAATCGTTCAGGGTGTTTCAGTGCTGCGTGACCTCGACGGCAATGCCAAGACGCTGCGCGTGGGTGATCGCTTCGTGATCCCGGCGGGCTTTCGTGGCACCTGGGAAGTGCTGGAACCGTGCCGCAAGATTTATGTGGCGTTTGAGCAGAAGGCCTGACGACTTGCGTTGTTCGGGCCGGCCTCTTCGCGGGCAAGCCTCGCTCCTACAGTGGATTGCGTCCGCCCTGTAGGAGCGAGCGGTGCGACGATTCGACTTGCCCGCGAAGGGGCCCTAACAGGAAACGCAAAACCCTCAGGCAACAAAAAAGGCCCGTATCTCGCGATACGGGCCTTTTTCGTAAGAGGGAAAAATCAATTACTTGATTTTGCCTTCTTTGTAGATCACGTGCTTGCGAACAACCGGATCAAATTTCTTGATCTCGATTTTGTCCGGAGTAGTGCGCTTGTTCTTGTCGGTAGTGTAGAAGTGACCAGTACCGGCGCTCGAAATCAAACGAATCAATTCACGCATGATTAGCTCCCTTAGATCTTGCCAGCGGCGCGGATTTCGGCCAGCACGACAGTGATGCCACGCTTGTCGATGATACGCATGCCTTTGGCAGATACGCGCAGACGCACGAAACGTTTCTCTTCTTCAACCCAGAAGCGGTGATGCTGCAGGTTCGGCAGGAAACGACGACGGGTTTTGTTGTTTGCGTGGGAAATGTTATTCCCAGTCACCGGACCCTTACCGGTAACTTGACATACTCTCGACATGCCTCAGCCCTCTAAAACCACATGCCCAACCCGGCATGGGTTGGCCGCTTAATCTCTCAGTCATTTGGCGCCAGGCGCCGCGTTTCTTTAGAGGTCTTACCGGCTACACCTACAGTGAAGGAACCGGGCCCCTAGAAAAGAGCGCTGCTTTATACCAGAAAGACTGAGGTGCAACAACATTCCGTGCGCACCGACTTGATAAAAACCCCATTTTTCAGGCTGCGAGCGCCTTGGGTAAAGGCTATCGTCGATAAAGACCGCTCGTCGCAGAAAATCGGCCAACCGGCCAATCCTGGGGTTTTCTCGGCCGGCATTCACCGAAAACGATCGCACATAGTCCCCTTAAAATGAAAAAGGGGATAGTCATTTACAAAAGAGCCCTCTAGGGTAAGCCTTTTCCAGACTGCACTTGCAGATGGGCCTTCGATCTGTAAAGGAATCCGACCATGCGCCTCGCTGCCCTACCGCTGTTGCTCGCCCCGCTTCTACTGAGCCCGCTGGCCCACGCCGCCGCCCTGAGCGTCTGCACCGAGGCCAGCCCGGAAGGGTTCGACGTGGTGCAATACAACTCGCTGACCACCACCAACGCTTCGGCCGACGTGCTGATGAACCGTTTGGTGGACTTCGATACCGCCAGCGGCAAAGTGGTCGCAGGCCTCGCGGACAGCTGGGAAGTCAGCCCGGATGGCCTGACCTACGTGTTCAAGCTGCATCCGCAGGTGAAATTCCACCGCACCGAATACTTCAGTCCGACCCGCGAACTGACCGCCGAAGACGTGAAATTCAGCTTCGAGCGCATGCTCGACCCTGCAAATCCGTGGCACAAAGTGGCGCAGAGCGGCTTCCCGCACGCGCAGTCGATGCAATTGCCGGCGCTGATTAAGAAGATCGACGCGCTGGATCCGCTGACCGTGCGCTTCACCCTCGATCATCCGGAATCGACGTTCCTGCCGACCCTGAGCATGGGCTTCGCCTCGATCTACTCCGCCGAATACGCCGACCAGTTGCTGAAAGCCGGCACCCCGGAGAAGCTCAACAGCCAGCCGATCGGTAGCGGCCCGTTCGTGTTCACGCGTTTTCAGAAGGACGCCACGATTCGCTACAAGGCCAACCCGGATTACTTCCGTGGCAAGCCTTCGGTGGACCCGTTGATCTTCGCCATCACCCCGGACGCCAACGTGCGATTGCAGAAACTGCGTCGTAACGAGTGCCAGATCGCCCTCTCGCCGAAACCGCTGGACGTACAAGCCGCGCTGAAAGAGCCGACACTGAAAGTCGAAAAGACTGATGCGTTCATGACCGCGTTCGTTGCCATCAACAGCCAGCATCCACCGCTGGACAAGCCTGAAGTGCGCCAGGCGATCAACCTCGCGTTCGACAAGGCCAACTACGTCAAAGCCGTGTTCGAAGACACCGCCGAAGCCGCCAACGGCCCGTATCCGCCAAATACCTGGAGCTACGCCAAAGGCTTGCCGGGCTACGCGCATGACGTTGAAAAAGCCAAGGCATTGATGGCCAAGGCCGGCCTGAAAGACGGTTTCCAGACGACGATCTGGACCCGCCCGTCCGGAAGCCTGCTAAACCCCAACCCAAGCCTCGGCGCGCAACTGCTCCAGTCGGACCTGGCGGAAATCGGCATTCAGGCCGAGATACGCGTGATCGAATGGGGCGAAGTGATCCGCCGCGCCAAGGCCGGCGAACACGACCTGCTGTTCATGGGCTGGGCTGGCGACAACGGCGACCCGGACAACTTCCTGACGCCGCAGTTCTCCTGCGCAGCGGTCAAGTCCGGCACCAACTTCGCCCGTTACTGCAACCAGGACCTGGACAAGCTGATCAGTGCCGGCAAGACCACCTCCGAGCAAGGTGTACGCACCAAGCTCTATGAACAGGCTCAGGCGCAGATCCAGCAGCAGGCGCTGTGGCTGCCACTGGCCCACCCGACAGCCTTCGCGCTGATGCGCAAGGAAGTCGAGGGGTATGCGGTGAGCCCGTTTGGCCGCCAGGATTACTCCAAGGTCAACCTCAAATAACAGCCACACGCAAAACCTTGTAGGAGCCAGCTTGCTGGCGATGGCGTCAGCACATTCAACACCCAAGCTGAATTTACTGGCCTCATCGCCAGCAAGCTGGCTCCTACAGGGTTCGCGCTTTGCCCTGCATCACATCCACCCATACTCAGCCATCGACAGCGGATCCCCGTCACCGATGATGAAATGGTCGAGTATCCGCACATCGATCAAGTCCAGCGCCTCTTGCAGGCGCTTGGTCAGCTTTCGGTCGGCATGACTTGGGTCGGGATTGCCTGAGGGATGGTTGTGGCAAAGGATCAAAGCTGCGGCGTTGTGAGCCAAAGCGCGCTTGACCACCTGACGCGGATAAACGCTGGTGCAGTCGATAGAGCCGCGAAACAGTGATTCAAACGCCAGTACTCGATGTTTCGAATCGAGGAACAGACAACCAAATACTTCATGAGGCTCATGTCGCAGCATCGACTTGAGGTAATCACGCACCATCAGCGGATTCTCCAACACGGAGCTGTGGCGCAAGCGCTCAGCCAGATGCCGACGGGCCATTTCCAACACTGCCTGCAACTGCGCAAACTTTGCCGGCCCGAGCCCCAACTGTCCGCTGAATGCCTTTAGATCGGCCTCCAGCAAGGCGCGCAGGCTGCCAAATTGACTCAACAAGTGTCGCGCCAGATCCACTGCGCTTTTACCCGACACGCCAGTCCGTAAAAAAATCGCCAACAGCTCAGCGTCCGAAAGGCTCGCCGAACCCAACTCCAGTAACCTCTCCCGCGGCCGCTCGGCCGCCGGCCAATCGCGAATACTCATAGCACCTCCCTGGTCTGTGGGCGCCGCTGTTCCGTAGCGGTCGCTGTGATATCGTAGCCCATCTTTTTTGCGGGCGATTTCACTCCTGGGGAGGGGGTATCGCCACGCAGTCATCAACGAAATGAAAGGCAGACCTATGCAGCGGCTGTATCGGAAACGCATCGTTCTGGGCGTCGGCGGCGGTATTGCTGCCTACAAGAGCGCCGATCTGGTTCGCCGCCTGATCGATCAGGGCGCCGAAGTGCGCGTGGTCATGACCCGTGGCGGCGCTGAGTTCATCACTCCGCTGACCATGCAGGCCCTGTCCGGGCACCCGGTTCACCTGGACCTGCTGGACCCGGCGGCCGAAGCGGCGATGGGCCACATCGAACTCGCCAAGTGGGCCGACATGGTGCTGATCGCTCCGGCGACCGCGGACCTGATCGCCCGTCTGGCCCAAGGCATCGCCGACGACCTGCTGACCACGCTGGTGCTGGCCACCGACGCCGTGGTCGCCGTCGCTCCGGCGATGAACCAGGCCATGTGGCGCGACCCG
This sequence comes from Pseudomonas sp. BF-R-01, assembly GCF_019946615.1. Taxonomy (NCBI): domain Bacteria; kingdom Pseudomonadati; phylum Pseudomonadota; class Gammaproteobacteria; order Pseudomonadales; family Pseudomonadaceae; genus Pseudomonas; species Pseudomonas sp. BF-R-01. The sequence goes on along the minus strand of NZ_JAGYFX010000011.1, from coordinate 88,140 downwards.
GCGACCCAGGCCAACCTGCAAACCCTCGAAAGCCGCGGCATCAAGGCCTTCGGCCCGGCCTCGGGCAGCCAGGCCTGTGGTGACGTTGGCCTGGGCCGCATGCTCGAAGCCGTCGAACTCGCCCAATGCGCGGCGGACTGCTTCCAGCGTCAGGCGCTGACCGGTAAACACGTACTGATCACCGCCGGCCCGACCCAGGAAAACATCGACCCGGTGCGCTACATCACCAACCACAGCTCCGGGAAAATGGGCTTTGCCCTGGCCGAAGCCGCCGTTGAAGCAGGCGCCCGCGTGACCCTGATCACCGGCCCGGTGCACCTGCCGACGCCGGATCGCGTCACCCGCATCGACGTGGTCAGCGCCCGCGACATGCTCGCCGCTTGCGAAGCCGCGATCCCTTGCGACCTGTTCATCGCCTCGGCAGCAGTCGCGGACTACCGCCCCGAAGTCGTCGCCCCACAGAAACTCAAGAAAGACCCTACGAACGGCGACGGCTTGCTACTACAAATGGTCCGCAACCCAGACATTCTGGCCACCATTGCCACGCGCCCCGACCGTCCTTTCAGCGTCGGTTTCGCCGCTGAAACCGAACACCTGCTCGATTACGCTGCGCGCAAGTTGAAAGACAAGAACCTCGATTTGATCGTCGCCAACGACGTCGCCAACCCGAGCATTGGCTTCAACAGCGAAGAAAACGCCTGCAGCGTGATCGACCGTGAGCTCCACGCCACACTTTTCGCCCAGACCAGCAAGAGCAAGATTGCTCGCCAGCTGATCACTTTTATCGCCGAACGTCTGAACCAGGTTTAATTTACATGCACGCTTTGCAAGCCAAGATCCTCGACCCACGCATCGGTACCGAATTCCCGCTGCCGCAATACGCCACCCCAGGCTCCGCCGGCCTCGACCTGCGCGCCATGCTGGAAAAAGACATCGTGATCAAACCGGGTGAAACCGTGCTGATCCCGACCGGCCTGTCCGTCTACATTGGCGATCCTGGCCTGGCGGCGCTGATTCTGCCGCGCTCCGGCCTGGGCCATAAGCACGGCATCGTGCTGGGCAACCTGGTCGGCCTGATCGACTCCGATTACCAGGGTCCGTTGATGGTTTCGTGCTGGAACCGTGGCCAGACCGATTTCAACATGGTGGTTGGCGAGCGCTTGGCCCAGCTGGTTCTGGTGCCGGTGGTTCAAGCGCACTTCGAGATGGTCGAAGAGTTCGTTGAAACCGAGCGCGGCGCGGGCGGTTTCGGGCATTCCGGCAAGCATTGATTTCTGGTTTTCAGGCTGGGCGCCCTGCCCGGCCTGAAGGGTGCTCTGCATTTTCAGAATGAAAATTGCATAGCCGTCATCTGGAAGGTTTAACACTGGAAAACAAGGCATTGGCTGGCCAAATCCTGGTTGGCGTTGGTGGCATGGCCTTTTCGCACCACGAACTCTCTGCGAAAAACGCCGTCATACCCTTCAGTTCGAGCCCGCCGAAGCGTTCTTCGCGCGCAGGTCCAGCCACTTTCGAGATGGAGCATTCCCACAGATGAGCAACCCAGCCCAAGTCGCACCCAAGTTCCCCGACAGCATTTTCCGCGCGTACGACATTCGCGGCACCGTCCCGGAATTCTTGAACGCTGAAACCGCTTACTGGCTCGGTCGCGCCATTGGCGCCCAAAGCCTGGCCCAGGACGAACCGAACGTCTCCGTTGGCCGCGACGGTCGCCTGTCTGGCCCGGAACTGGTCGAGCAGCTGATCAAAGGCCTGGCCGAGGCCGGTTGCCACGTCAGCGACGTCGGCCTGGTGCCAACCCCGGCGCTGTACTACGCCGCCAACGTATTGGCCGGCAAATCGGGCGTGATGCTGACCGGCAGCCACAACCCGTCGAACTACAACGGCTTCAAGATCGTCATCGCTGGTGACACCTTGGCCAACGAACAGATCCAGGCCCTGCACGACCGCCTCAAGACCAACAACCTGAGCAGCGGCAAGGGCAGCATCACCAAGGTCGAAATCCTCGACCGCTACAACACCGAAATCGTCCAGGACATCAAACTGTCCCGCCGCCTCAAAGTCGTGGTCGACTGCGGCAACGGCGCGGCCGGCGTGATCGCCCCGCAATTGATCGAAGCGCTGAACTGCGAAGTCATCCCGCTGTTCTGCGAAGTCGACGGCAACTTCCCGAACCACCACCCGGATCCGGGCAAGCCTGAAAACCTTGTCGACCTGATCGCCAAGGTCAAGGAAACCAACGCCGACATCGGCCTGGCCTTCGACGGCGACGGCGACCGCGTTGGCGTAGTGACCAATACCGGCAGCATCGTCTACCCGGACCGCCTGCTGATGCTGTTCGCCCGCGACGTTGTGGCGCGCAATCCGGACGCGGAAATCATCTTCGACGTCAAATGCACCCGTCGCCTGACGCCGCTGATCAAGGAATACGGCGGTCGTCCGCTAATGTGGAAGACCGGTCATTCGTTGATCAAAAAGAAAATGAAACAAACCGGCGCCCTGCTGGCCGGCGAAATGAGTGGGCACATTTTCTTCAAGGAACGCTGGTTCGGTTTCGACGATGGCATTTACAGCGCCGCACGGCTGCTGGAAATCCTCAGCAAGGAAAAATCCACCGCGGAAGAGCTGTTTGCGACCTTCCCGAATGATATTTCTACGCCGGAAATCAATATCCATGTGACCGAAGAGAGCAAATTCAGCATCATTGATGCATTGCACGACGCGAAGTGGGGCGAAGGCGCCGACCTGACCACCATCGACGGCGTGCGAGTCGACTATGCCAAAGGCTGGGGCCTGGTGCGCGCCTCCAACACCACACCGGTGCTGGTGCTGCGCTTCGAGGCCGATGACGAGGCTGAATTGCAACGCATCAAGGACGTTTTCAAAGTCCAGTTGAAGCGTGTTGCACCTGATCTCCAACTACCGTTCTGATTCACCCGGAGCCCTGAATGACCCTCGAACGCGAAGCCGCCGCCAACACCGCCAAGGTCCTGTCCGAAGCGCTGCCTTACATCCGCCGCTATGTCGGCAAGACGCTGGTGATCAAATACGGCGGCAACGCGATGGAAAGCGAGGAGCTGAAAACCGGCTTCGCCCGCGACATCGTGCTGATGAAAGCCGTCGGGATTAACCCGGTGGTGGTTCACGGCGGCGGCCCGCAAATCGGCGATCTGCTCAAGCGACTGTCGATCGAGAGCCACTTTGTCGATGGCATGCGCGTCACCGACGCGGCAACCATGGACGTGGTGGAAATGGTCCTGGGTGGCCAGGTCAACAAAGACATCGTCAACCTGATCAACCGTCATGGCGGCAGCGCCATCGGCCTGACCGGTAAAGACGCCGAGCTGATTCGTGCGAAGAAACTCACCGTCACCCGCCAGACGCCGGAGATGACCCAGCCGGAAATCATCGACATCGGTCACGTCGGTGAAGTGGTCGGTATCAATACCGACTTGCTGAACCTGCTGGTCAAAGGCGACTTCATCCCGGTGATCGCGCCAATCGGCGTCGGTGCCAACGGCGAGTCTTACAACATCAACGCCGACCTGGTGGCCGGCAAGGTGGCCGAAGCGCTGAAAGCCGAGAAGTTGATGCTGCTGACCAACATCGCCGGGTTGATGGACAAGTCGGGCCAGGTCCTGACCGGCCTGAGCACTCAGCAGGTCGACGACCTGATTGCCGACGGCACGATCTACGGCGGCATGCTGCCGAAGATCCGTTGCGCGCTCGAAGCGGTTCAGGGTGGCGTGGGCAGCTCGCTAATCATTGATGGTCGCGTGCCGAATGCGATCTTGCTGGAAATCTTCACCGATACCGGCGTGGGTACTTTGATCAGCAATCGCAAGCGTCACTAAGCGATCGCGCATACAAAAAGACCCCGCTCAGCCTGGCTGAGCGGGGTCTTTTTTTGTGCGGACGTGCGCCTGATAAATCGCGGCGCCGCCATCGCCGGCAAGCCGGCTCCTACAAAATCGATGAGATCCCTGTAGGAGCTGGCTTGCCAGCGATGGCGGCGTGCCTGGCACACCGCGTTGCATTGATCGCCAGCAAGCCGGCTCCTACAGGGTCAGACGCCGAATTGCGCGCGGTAGGCTTCTACGGCTGGGAGGTGCTGCTTGAGCTGCGGGTCGTCGGCGAGGAATTCCAGCACCTGATTCAGCGAAACAATACTGATCACCGGAATGCCGAAATCACGCTCCACTTCCTGGATCGCCGACAATTCACCATTGCCACGCTCCTGACGGTTCAGGGCGATGAGCACGCCCGCCGCCTTGGCGCCGTCCTGGGAAGCGATGATCTGCATCACTTCGCGGATCGCGGTGCCAGCGGTGATCACGTCGTCGATGATCAGCACATCACCGGTCAACGGCGCGCCAACCAGGCTGCCGCCTTCGCCATGGGCCTTGGCCTCTTTGCGGTTGAAGCACCATGGCAAATCACGGTCGTGATGTTCAGCCAGGGCCACTGCGGTGGTCGCCGCCAAAGGGATGCCCTTGTAGGCCGGGCCAAACAATACGTCGAAGGGAATGCCGCTCTCGACGATGGCCGCCGCGTAGAAACGACCCAGCTGCGCCAGGGCCGAACCCGAGTTGAACAGGCCGGCATTGAAGAAGTATGGACTGGTACGCCCGGACTTCAGGGTGAACTCACCGAAGCGCAAAACGCCGCGATCGATGGCAAAACGAATGAAATCGCGCTGATACGCTTGCATGAAAAAAACCCCAAATACCACGGATTTAGCTAATTAGGTTGACGCCGTGTATCATACACGCACGCGATTTTTGGGGCCATTTATGCGGATCATCAGTGTGAACGTCAATGGTATTCAGGCTGCAGTGGAGCGAGGTTTGCTCAGTTGGCTGCAAGCACAGAATGCCGACGTCATCTGCCTGCAGGACACCCGCGCCTCCGCCTTTGAACTGGACGATCCAGCCTTCCAACTGGATGGCTACTTCCTTTATGCCTGCGAAGCCGAAGTTCCCGCCCAGGGTGGCGTGGCTTTGTATTCGCGGTTGCAGCCGAAGGCAGTCATCAGCGGTCTCGGTTTCGAGACGGCCGACCGCTACGGGCGCTACCTGCAAGCCGATTTCGACAAGGTCAGCATCGCGACCTTGCTGCTCCCTTCGGGGCAGAACGGCGATGAAGACTTGAACCAGAAGTTCAAGCTAATGGACGACTTCGCCCGTTATCTGGATAAACAGCGACGCAAACGTCGCGAGTACATTTACTGTGGCTCGCTGTACGTGGCGCAACAGAAGCTGGATATCAAGAACTGGCGCGACAGCCAGCAATCCCCGGGCTTCCTGGCACCTGAGCGTGCCTGGATGGACGAGATTGTCGGCAACATGGGTTATGTCGATGCCCTGCGCGAAGTCAGCCGTGAAGGTGATCAGTACAGCTGGTGGCCGGACAATGAGCAGGCTGAGATGCTCAACCTGGGCTGGCGCTTCGATTACCAGATACTGACGCCGGGCCTGCGCCGCTTTGTACGTAGCGCTCGCTTGCCACGTCAGCCACGGTTTTCGCAGCATGCACCACTGATCGTGGACTACGACTGGACGCTGACCATCTAGACGTCGTTACACAGACACAAAAAAGCCGACAGCAGTGTCGGCTTTTTTGTGGGCGCCTCATTCTTGTAGGAGCGAGGCTTGCCCGCGAAAGCGATTTAACAGCCGACATTTATGCCGGATGTGACGGCCTCTTCGCGGGCAAGCCTCGCTCCTACAGGGCTGTGTCGCCTATTTGATCAACCGCCAAGTGAACGGATACCGATACGGCACCCCTTCATTGGCCTTCACGCCAGCAATGATCGTCAACACCAACGCACCGATCGCCAGCAACCCGAACAGGAAGAACCCGATGATCAACACCATCAACAGGAAGCAGATGGCCGAAGCGATGGCGACGGTGATCTGAAAGTTCAGCGCCTCCTTGCCCTGCGCATCGACAAACGGGTCCATCTCGCGCTTCATCTGCCAGAGAATCAGCGGGCCGATCAGCGTGCCGAACGGAATCCAGATCCCCAACAAGGCGGACAGGTGACAAAACATCGCCCATTGCCGAACTTCTTTGCTCGGGACGGGAAGCAGCTCTTGCTCGTCACTCATGTTGTCCTCCTTGTCTGGGATGGTTCCGGTCAGTCAGCCAGTGCAGCCTTTTGCAGTTCGAAGATTTCGGTCATGCCTTTCTTCGCCAGTTCAAGCATAGCGGTCAACTCTTCAGGCTGGAACGGCGCGCCTTCGGCAGTGCCCTGAACTTCGATGAAGCCGCCAGTGCTGGTCATCACCACGTTCAGGTCGGTCTCGGCAGCCGAGTCTTCCAGGTAGTCGAGGTCGAGCACAGGCTCGCCCTGGTACATACCCACCGAAACAGCGGCGATCATTTGCTTGAGCGGGTCGCCGCCTTTCAGGCCGCCGCGCTTCTTGATCACTTTCAAGGCATCGACCAGCGCAACCATCGCGCCGGTGATGGACGCGGTGCGAGTGCCGCCGTCAGCCTGGATCACGTCGCAGTCGACGTACAGGGTGACGTCGCCCAGCTTGGACATGTCCAGCGAGGCGCGCAGCGAACGACCGATCAGACGCTGGATTTCCAGGGTGCGGCCGCCTTGCTTGCCGCGGCTCGCTTCACGCTGGTTACGCTCGCCGGTGGCGCGCGGCAGCATGCCGTATTCGGCGGTCAACCAGCCTTGGCCCTGACCTTTGAGGAAACGCGGCACGCCGTTTTCGACGCTGACGGTGCAGATGACTTTGGTATCACCGAACTCGACCAGTACGGATCCCTCGGCGTGTTTGGTGTAGTTGCGGGTAATGCGGATCGAGCGGAGCTGATCGGCAGCGCGACCACTTGGACGTTTCATAGGGAATACCTGTACGGGGGACGGAAAACTGCCGAGCATTATAGAGCCGCGCGCCAGTACTGGGCACTTCTAAAAAATCCGCCCGACGATTGAAGGCTCTGGCTTGAGCTTGGAACAGCGCTTTACCGACGGCCTGCAGCCCTTTGTCACACCGTGTGTTTGGGCGCATCCGCCCCACTGCGCTACAATCCTGCGCCTTTGCTGCCTGTCGGCTTTAATTCACAGATAGCGGGTCCGCGAAACCTTTGGTAACGCATCGACCTGCATTGCGAGGTACCTCCATGGTGCACAGCATGACCGCCTTCGCCCGCGTCGAGAAAGCCGGCGTCCAAGGCACCCTGAGCTGGGAACTGCGCTCGGTCAACAGCCGCTACCTGGAACCGCACTTGCGTCTGCCGGAGTCGTTTCGCGATCTCGAAGGCGCGGTCCGCGAAGCGCTGCGCCAAGGCATCTCCCGAGGCAAACTCGAATGCACCCTGCGCTTCACCGAAGAGAACACCGATAAACCCCTGCAAGTGGATCGCGAACGCGCCGCGCAATTGGTCGCCGCCGCCGAGACCATCGCCGGCCTGATCAAGAACCCGGCCGCGCTGAACCCGCTGGAAGTGCTGGCCTGGCCCGGCGTGCTGGTGGGCGATGCCACCGACCCGCAAGCCCTGAATGCCGAAGCACTGGCGCTGTTCAACGAAGGCCTGAAGGAACTCAAGGCTGGCCGCGAGCGCGAAGGCGCGGAGCTGGCACGGCTGATCAACGATCGCCTGACGTCCATTGAAGAAGACGTGGTGACCCTGCGTGAACTGGTCCCGCAGATGCTCGCCACCCAGCGCCAGAAAGTCCTCGACCGCTTCGCCGACATGAAGGCGGAAATGGACCCGCAGCGTCTGGAGCAGGAAATGGTCATGCTCGCTCAGAAGAGCGACGTCGCCGAAGAACTGGATCGCCTGAGCACCCATATCATCGAAGTTCGCCGGGTACTCAAGTCCGGCGGCGCTGCCGGCCGGCGCCTCGACTTCCTGATGCAGGAGCTCAACCGCGAAGCCAACACGCTGGGCTCCAAAGCCTTCGACCCGCGCAGCACTCAGGCGGCGGTCAACCTCAAGGTGTTGATCGAGCAGATGCGCGAACAAGTGCAGAATATTGAGTAAGGCAAACCCGACATGACCCACAGCACCGGCACCCTGTACATCATTTCCGCCCCTTCGGGCGCGGGCAAGAGCAGCCTGGTCAAGGCCCTGACCGACGCTGATGCGGAGATCCGCGTCTCGGTCTCCCACACCACTCGCGCCATGCGCCCCGGTGAAGTGGACGGCGTGAACTATCACTTCGTCGAACGCGGCGAGTTCGTGAAGATGATCGAGCACGGCGATTTCCTCGAGCGCGCCGAAGTATTCGGCAACCTCTACGGCACTTCGCAAAGCCACCTGCAGCAGACCCTGGACGAAGGCCACGACCTGATTCTGGAAATCGACTGGCAAGGCGCCGAGCAAGTGCGCAAGTTGATGCCCCAGGCCCGTTCGATCTTCATTCTGCCGCCGTCCCTGCAGGCCTTGCACCAGCGCCTGACCAATCGCGGCCAGGACAGCGACGAGATCATTGACGGCCGCATGCGTGAAGCCGTCAGCGAGATGAGCCACTACGTTGACTACGACTACCTGATCATCAACGACGATTTCGCCCATGCCCTGCGCGATTTGCAGGCGATTTTCCGTGCCAATCAGCTGCATCAGAAGCGTCAGCAGCAGCGCAACGGCAAACTTTTGGCTGAATTGCTCGGCTAAACAGCTCTTCCCAAAACCGCTGCAAGGGCTTTACATTGGCACTTGCAGCGCGTTGAAGGGCTTGGTCAAAAAATCAGCGCTTCCCTAATCGCTGGTGATTTTTTAAACTGTTGAGTCCGCTCGCCCAACCGGGCAGCGCGCATATTGCATTCGCTCCGAGGAATACCATGGCCCGCGTAACCGTTGAAGACTGCCTAGAACACGTGGAAAACCGCTTTGAGCTGGTCATGCTCTCTACCAAGCGTGCCCGTCAACTGGCCACCGGTGGCAAAGAGCCGCTGGTTCAGTGGGAAAACGACAAGCCTACCGTTGTAGCGCTGCGTGAAATCGCTGAAGGCCTGATGAGCTACGAGTTCATCGCCGAGCAAGAAATCGTCCAGGATGAACCGCTGTTCGCAGCGTTCGAGGACGAGTCCAACGAGGCCGTCTAAGCCTATGCCTGGTCGACGTAGCACGGCGCGGGGTCACAGCGAACGGCAGGAGTCATCATGCCGAGCATAGACGCCCTCGCCGATCGCTTATCGACCTACCTCGGCAAGGACCAGGTCAACCTGGTCCGCCGAGCGTACTTCTACGCCGAACAAGCCCACGACGGCCAACGCCGCCGCAGTGGCGAGGCGTACGTCACGCATCCTCTTGCGGTGGCGAATATTCTTGCCGACATGCACATGGACCATCAGAGTTTGATGGCTGCGATGCTGCATGACGTGATCGAAGACACCGGTATTGCCAAGGAAGCGCTGCAAGCGCAGTTCGGCGAAACCGTGGCCGAACTGGTCGATGGCGTCAGCAAGCTGACCCAGATGAACTTCGAGACCAAGGCCGAAGCCCAGGCCGAAAACTTCCAGAAAATGGCCATGGCCATGGCGCGCGACATTCGCGTGATCCTGGTCAAACTCGCCGACCGCCTGCACAACATGCGCACGCTGGAAGTCCTGTCCGGTGAGAAACGCCGGCGGATCGCCAAGGAAACCCTGGAAATCTATGCGCCCATCGCCAACCGGCTGGGCATGCACGCCATCCGCATAGAATTCGAAGACCTCGGCTTCAAGGCCATGCACCCGATGCGTTCCGCGCGGATCAACCAGGCGGTCAAACGCGCCCGGGGCAACCGCAAGGAAATCGTCAACAAGATCGAAGAATCCCTCGGCCACTGCTTGGCCATCGATGGCATTCAGGGCGAGGTCAGCGGTCGCCAGAAACACCTCTACGGCATCTACAAGAAAATGCGCGGCAAGCGTCGGGCCTTCAACGAGATCATGGACGTCTACGCGTTCCGGATCATCGTCGACAAGGTCGATACCTGCTACCGCGTGCTGGGCGCTGTACACAATTTGTACAAACCGCTGCCGGGGCGCTTCAAGGATTACATCGCGATCCCCAAGGCCAACGGCTACCAGTCGTTGCACACCACGTTGTTCGGCATGCACGGTGTTCCGATCGAGATCCAGATCCGCACCCGTGAAATGGAAGAGATGGCCAACAACGGCATCGCCGCCCATTGGCTGTACAAATCCAGCGGCGACGAGCAGCCCAAAGGCACTCACGCCCGCGCCCGCCAGTGGGTCAAAGGCGTGCTGGAAATGCAGCAACGCGCCGGCAACTCGCTGGAATTCATCGAAAGCGTGAAGATCGACCTATTCCCGGACGAGGTCTACGTGTTCACGCCCAAAGGCCGGATCATGGAGCTGCCCAAAGGCTCCACGGCGGTCGACTTCGCTTACGCGGTGCACACCGACGTCGGCAACAGCTGCATTGCCTGTCGGATCAATCGTCGTCTCGCGCCGCTGTCCGAACCGCTGCAAAGCGGCTCCACGGTCGAGATCGTTAGCGCTCCCGGCGCGCGGCCGAACCCGGCGTGGCTCAACTTCGTGGTCACCGGCAAGGCGCGAACCCACATCCGCCACGCACTGAAACTGCAACGCCGCTCCGAATCCATCAGCCTCGGCGAACGTCTGCTGAACAAGGTCCTCAACGGTTTCGACAGCGCCCTGGACAAAGTCCCGGCCGAGCGCGTCAAAGCGATGCTCACCGAGTACCGCCTCGAACTGATCGAAGACCTGCTCGAAGACATCGGCCTGGGCAATCGCATGGCTTACGTCGTCGCCCGTCGCCTGCTCGGCGAAGGCGAACAGTTGCCAAGCGCGGAAGGCCCGCTGGCGATTCGCGGCACCGAAGGTCTGGTGCTCAGCTACGCCAAGTGTTGCACGCCGATCCCGGGCGACCCGATTGTCGGTCACCTGTCGGCGGGCAAAGGCATGGTTGTGCACCTCGACAACTGCCGCAACATCAGCGAAATCCGCCACAACCCGGAAAAATGCATCCAGCTCTCGTGGGCCAAGGATGTCACCGGCGAATTCAACGTCGAGCTGCGCGTCGAGCTGGAACACCAGCGCGGCTTGATCGCACTGTTGGCCAGTAGCGTCAACGCGGCCGACGGCAATATCGAAAAAATCAGCATGGACGAACGCGATGGTCGCATCAGCGTGGTCCAACTGGTGGTCAGCGTGCACGACCGCGTGCATCTGGCCCGCGTGATCAAGAAACTGCGCGCACTGACCGGGGTGATCCGCATCACCCGCATGCGCGCCTAAGCCAACCTATTACAAGGAGTCATTCATGACCAAGACTGTTATCACCAGCGATAAGGCCCCTGCCGCCATCGGCACTTACTCCCAGGCGATCAAGGCTGGCAACACCGTTTACATGTCGGGTCAGATTCCTCTGGACCCAAAAACCATGGAACTGGCTGAAGGCTTCGAAGCCCAGACCGTCCAGGTGTTCGAGAACCTGAAAGCCGTGGCCGAAGCCGCTGGTGGTTCGTTCAAGGACATCGTCAAACTGAACATCTTTCTCACCGACCTGAGCCACTTCGCCAAGGTCAACGAGATCATGGGCAAGTACTTTGACCAGCCATACCCAGCCCGCGCCGCCATCGGCGTAGCCGCCCTGCCAAAGGGTTCGCAGGTTGAAATGGATGCCATTCTGGTCATCGAGTAATGCGTTCGGCGCAGCCCGAAAGGCTGCGCCAATGCCGTATGTATAAAAAGCGTTTTGAAAGGATTCCACCATGCGCACTGCGCTTGCTGTCTCGCTGGTCGCCCTACTCTTGGGCGGATGTGCCAGCAACCCTGCCGACCGCGACATCAGCGGCACCTGGATCAATCAGGTGGCGATCGATGCTGCGTCCAAAGGCGGCCCCCTGCGCGAAGCGCTCCAGGCTTATGGTCCGAACCTGGAATGGGACGTCAACACCAAGGCCGGTCAGGCCCGCTACACCAACGGTTTTGAGAACGTCGAAGGCAAGCTGCTGGGCGAAGCGTCCGGCGCCTGGAAAGTCGACTTCTACGGCAGTTCCGCGAGCGAGCTGAAGCGTGATGGCAAGCAATTGGCCCAAGTCGCCAGCGACAACGAACCCGCACAGGTCTTCGACCGTGCGCTGATCCCGGTGCCGGATGGCGCGCCGATGGGTGCCAGCTTCGAACGCGCGCTGTATTCCGCCTACATGGGCGGCAGCTGGAAAGTCGTCAGCGGTCCTGGCGAAGGCAGCTCCGTGCAGTTCCAGGCCGACGGCCAGGTAACCGGTTTGCCGGGTGCGGATCGCTACGCGCTGTGCCTGGCGGGCGATTGCGCGTCGATGAGCGGCGGCAACGACAATATGTGGTTGCAACTCAAGGGCCAGGGCAACACCTGGATCTTTGCGCGCAAGGGCAAGGAACTGGAGATCCTCCAGGCGGTGAACACCGCGCAGGCAGACGAAATGCCGCAGTTCACGCCAGGTGATCGCAAGTGGTTGCTGGAAAAGCAGTAACCCGGCTCTAGAGCCAACGCAAAACCATGTAGGAGCCGGCTTGCCGGCGATGAGGCCATAACATCCAACATCTCTGTTGGCTGGTACACCGCCATCGCCGGCAAGCCGGCTCCTACAGTTGTTTGGGGTGGAAGGAAATCAGCAGCGGCCTTCAAGAATGGCGGCGTACCCTTCACGATAGCTCGGGTACTTCGGCACCCAACCCAAGGCCTTCACCCGCGCATTGCTGCACTGCTTGCTGCCCGTGCGCCGCACACTCGCATCGTCAGCCCATTCAGTCACGCCCAGATATTCACGCAACCAATCCACCACTTCGGCCAGCGGTGCAGGCGCGTCGTCGACGCCGATATAAACGTCATCCAACGCCACACCGCGCCGATCCGCCTCAAGCAGAAACGCCAACAAGCCAGCCGCGTCATCCACGTGAATCCGATTGCCGTACAACGGCGGATCAATCGCCACGCGATATCCGCGACGAACCTGCGTCAGCAGCCATTCGCGGCCCGGGCCGTAGATGCCGGTCAAACGCACGATGCTTGCCGGAATGCCACTGTTGAGTGCCACTTGTTCCGCCTCCAGCATCAGTCGACCTGAATAGCCGGCAGCGATGGTCGGCGACGTTTCGTCGACCCACTCGCCGTCCTGCTGGCCGTAAACGCTGCTACTGGAAACGAACAGCAAGCGATTGGGCACCTGCCCGTAGTCGTCCAGCCACTCGAGCACATGCTGCAAGCCCTCGACATAAGCGGCGCGGTAACCGGCTTCATCGTGAACGGTGGCTGCCGCGCAATACACCAGGTAGTCCACCGCACCGACCGGCCAGGTTTGCGGGCAATCCTTGTTGAACAAGTCGCCGGCAACGCCAATCACCCCCTCGGGCAGGCGCGAGACGTCACGGCGCAGGCCATGGACCTCCCACCCGCAAGCGAGCAATTGTGTAGCCAGACGACTGCCGACATCACCGCAGCCGGCGATCAAAACAGAGGGCGCGGACATCAAAAAACTCCTATCGGAAAGCCACAGACTAGCGCCGGCAATGGACGAGCGGCTAGCAATGAAGGAAAAAAAGATACTCTATTACTTCTGTTAACAAGAATTACTTGCAATAATGCCCACCACTTTTGTTCTCGGCCTTCGAGGCCTGGAAGAACATTTACCGTCTTTTCCTCTCAGGTCCGGCCAGCATGACACGCAATCATTTCCCCGCTTCGCCAACCAATCGACCTCGCGCCTGGAGCGCGGTGGCCGCCCTGTTGCTCAGCCTGATGCTGGCGCCAACCGCCGCCTTCGCTGACGCACAAGCCCCGGCCACCCCAGCCGCTGCCACTGCGCCCGCCGAGCACTCTGCCGAACACGCAGCACCGGTTGCCACCGATCCGGCCCAGGCCGTAGACGCCGCTGGTGAAGACGCGCCGCAAGTCCTCGAAGCCGACAACAGCCTGGGCATGGCCCATGACCTGTCGCCGTGGGGCATGTACCAGAACGCCGACATCATCGTGAAAATCGTGATGATCGGCCTCGCCATCGCATCGATCATCACCTGGACCATCTGGATCGCCAAGGGCTTCGAGCTGATGGGCGCCAAGCGTCGTCTGCGCACTGAAATCGTCCACCTGAAGAAGGCGGCCACCCTCAAGGAAGCCAGTGTAACGGCAGCCAAGCCCGGCACCCTCGCCAACCTGTTGGTGCACGATGCGCTGGAAGAGATGCACCTGTCGACCAACAGCCGCGAGAAAGAAGGCATCAAGGAACGCGTCGCCTTCCGTCTTGAGCGCCTGGTCGCAGCCTGCGGTCGCAACATGAGCAGCGGCACCGGCGTCCTCGCTACCATCGGTTCTACCGCGCCGTTCGTGGGCCTGTTCGGCACCGTGTGGGGCATCATGAACAGCTTCATCGGCATCGCCAAAACTCAGACCACCAACCTCGCCGTCGTGGCTCCCGGCATCGCCGAAGCCTTGCTGGCCACCGCGCTGGGCCTGGTTGCCGCGATTCCAGCCGTTGTGATCTACAACGTGTTCGCCCGCTCCATCGCCGGCTACAAGGCGCAAGTGTCCGACGCCTCGGCAGAAGTCCTGTTGCTGGTCAGCCGCGACCTCGACCACCAGCCTGAGCGCAGCTCGCAACCGCACATGGTGAAAGTGGGGTAATCGGCCATGGGCCTGCATTTGAAAGAAGGCGCAGACGACGATCTGGCCGAGAACCACGAAATCAACGTCACGCCGTTCATCGACGTGATGCTGGTGCTGTTGATCATCTTCATGGTGGCCGCTCCGTTGGCCACCGTGGACATCAAGGTCGACCTGCCTGCCTCCAGCGCCAAACCGGCGCCGCGGCCAGAGAAACCGGTGTTCCTCAGCGTCAAAGCTGACCAGCGCCTGTTCCTCGGCGAAGACGAAGTGAAAGCCGAAGCACTCGGCGCCACGCTCGACGCCAAGACCCAGGGCAAGAAAGACACGACGATCTTCTTCCAGGCCGATAAAGGCGTGGACTACGGCGACCTGATGAGCGTGATGGACAACCTGCGCGCTGCCGGCTACCTGAAGGTCGGTCTGGTCGGACTCGAGACGGCAGTGAAGAAATGATCACGACGCGCCATAAGCTGACGCGTTACGGCGGTAGCCTGGCCGTGGTGCTGGGCGTCCATGCGCTGGCCATTGCGCTGGCGCTGAACTGGACGTCGCGCCCACCTATCGAGCTGCCGCCGCAGGCGATGATGGTCGAGTTGGCGCCGGTTCCGGCACCACCTCCTCCGGCACCGCCGAAGGTGATAACGCCGCCACAACCCCCTGCTCCGGTGGAAGAGCTGCCGATCCCGAAGCTGGCCGAAGTGCCTAAGGCAGAAATCACCGTACCGAAGCCGGTCAAACCCAAGCCCAAGCCTCAACCGCCCAAGCCTGTGGAGAAAAAGCCGGAGCCGCCGAAGGAAAAACCGTCCGAGGAAAAACCGAGCGAAGCGCAACCGACCCAGGCACCGTCGGAGAAATCCGCTCAACCGGCACCGGGCCCATCACCTGCGCAGCAAGCGGCCAAGGCCAGTTGGCAAGGCACCCTGCTGGCGCACTTGGCCAAGTACAAAAAGTACCCGGCCAGTGCACAGGCGCGGGGCAAGGAAGGTTTGAACCGTCTGCGCTTCGTGGTGGATGCCGAAGGTAACGTGTTGTCGTTCGAACTGGTGGGCCGCTCGGGCAACGCCGATCTGGACCGGGCCACCCTGGAAATGATCAAGCGTGCCCAGCCGCTGCCCAAACCGCCGGCCGACATGCTGAACAACGGCTCCATCGAAATTGTTGCGCCGTTTGTTTACTCGCTGGAACGCCGCCGCTAAAGAGAACCCTGTAGGAGCGAAGCTTGCTCGCGAAAACGGTGTGTCATTCACGAATGATTCGACTGACATACCGCTTTCGCGAGCAAGCTTCGCTCCTACAGATTCTGTGGCGGTAACAAGATATGCAAAAGGCACCCGAAAGGTGCCTTTTGCATATCCGCCAGCGGCAAACCGGCATTACCCGGTGTCACTCGACACACTCTCTCTGATAACGTGCGTCTATCGATTGCAGCCGGTATGCTTGGCCCGCAACTTCATGGACGCTCGCTATGACTCTTACAGAATTACGCTACATCGTTACCCTCGCCCAAGAGCAGCACTTTGGCCACGCGGCCGAGCGTTGCCACGTCAGCCAGCCGACCCTGTCGGTGGGCGTGAAAAAGCTTGAAGACGAACTCGGTGTGCTGATTTTCGAGCGCAGCAAGAGCGCCGTGCGCCTGACCCCGGTCGGCGAAGGCATCGTGGCCCAGGCACAAAAAGTCCTGGAACAGGCCCAAGGCATCCGCGAACTGGCCCAGGCCGGCAAGAACCAGCTGACCGCCCCGCTGAAAGTCGGCGCCATCTACACCGTCGGCCCGTACCTGTTTCCGCACCTGATTCCGCAACTGCACCGGGTCGCCCCGCAGATGCCGTTGTACATCGAAGAAAACTTCACCCACGTGCTGCGCGACAAACTGCGCAACGGCGAGCTCGACGCGATCATCATCGCCCTGCCGTTCAACGAAGCCGACGTCCTGACCCTGCAGCTCTACGACGAGCCGTTCTACGTCCTGATGCCGGCCCAGCACCCGTGGACACAAAAAGAATCCATCGACGCCGCCCTGCTCAACGACAAGAGCCTGCTGCTGCTTGGCGAAGGCCACTGCTTCCGCGATCAAGTGCTGGAAGCCTGCCCGACGCTGACCAAAGGCAACGACGGCGCCAAGCACACCACGGTGGAATCCAGCTCGCTGGAAACCATTCGCCACATGGTCGCCTCGGGGCTCGGGATTTCGATCCTGCCGCTGTCGGCCGTGGACAGCCATCACTACGCCCCCGGCGTGATCGAAGTGCGCCCACTGACCGCGCCGGTGCCGTTCCGCACCGTGGCCATCGCCTGGCGTGCGAGCTTCCCGCGTCCGAAAGCCATCGAGATCCTCGCTGACTCCATTCGCCTGTGCTCGGTGGCCAAGCCGCCCGCGCCGGTGGCTGCGGCTTAAGTCGCTGTCATGACCGAGTTGTCGCAAGTGTCGGTCACGGCACTCAAGGGTGTCGGCGAGGCCATGGCCGAGAAACTGGCCAAGGTCGGCCTGGAGAATCTCCAGGACGTGCTGTTTCACCTGCCGCTGCGTTATCAGGACCGCACTCGCGTAGTCCCGATCGGCCACCTGCGACCGGGGCAAGATGCCGTGATCGAAGGCACCGTCAGCGGCGCCGATGTGGTCATGGGCCGGCGCCGCAGCCTGGTCGTGCGCTTGCAGGACGGCACCGGCGGGCTCAGCCTGCGCTTCTACCATTTCAGCAACGCCCAGAAAGAAGGCCTCAAGCGCGGCACGCGGATTCGCTGCTACGGCGAAGCGCGGCCCGGTGCGTCGGGGCTGGAGATCTACCACCCGGAATACCGCGCCCTCACCGGCGACGAGCCGCTGCCGGTGGATGAAACCCTGACGCCGGTGTACCCGCTCACCGAAGGTTTGACCCAGCAGCGTTTGCGCCAGCTCTGCATGCAAACCCTGACGATGCTCGGCCCGACCAGCCTGCCGGATTGGCTGCCGAACGAACTGGCGCGGGACTATCAACTGGCGCCGCTGGCCGACGCGATTCGTTACCTGCATCACCCGCCGGCCGATGCCGACGTCGACGAACTCGCCCTCGGTCATCATTGGGCGCAGCACCGTCTGGCCTTTGAAGAACTGCTGACTCATCAACTGTCCCAGCAGCGTCTGCGCGAAAGCATGCGCTCCCTGCGCGCGCCGGCGATGCCGAAAGCCAGCCGATTGCCGGCCCAATACCTGGCCAATCTCGGTTTCAATCCAACCGGCGCCCAACAACGCGTCGGCAACGAAATCGCCTATGACCTCAGCCAGCACGAACCGATGCTGCGCTTGATTCAGGGCGACGTCGGCGCGGGCAAAACCGTGGTCGCCGCCCTTGCCGCGCTGCAAGCGCTGGAAGCCGGTTACCAAGTGGCGTTGATGGCGCCGACCGAAATCCTCGCCGAGCAGCACTTCATCACCTTCAAGCGCTGGCTCGAACCACTGGGCATTGAAGTCGCGTGGCTGGCCGGCAAGCTCAAAGGCAAGAACCGCGCGGCCGCGCTGGAACAGATCGCCAGCGGCACGCCCATGGTGGTCGGCACCCACGCGCTGTTCCAGGACGAAGTGCAGTTCAAGAACCTCGCGCTGGTGATCATCGACGAACAACACCGTTTCGGCGTGCAACAGCGCCTGGCTCTACGGCAGAAAGGCGTCGGCGGGCGCATGTGCCCGCATCAACTGATCATGACCGCCACGCCGATTCCACGCACGCTGGCGATGAGCGCCTACGCCGACCTCGACACCTCGATCCTCGACGAACTGCCGCCGGGCCGAACCCCGGTCAACACCGTGTTGGTCACCGACACCCGGCGCGTCGAAGTCATCGAACGGGTGCGCGGCGCCTGTGCCGAAGGGCGTCAGGCCTATTGGGTGTGCACGCTGATCGAAGAGTCGGAAGAGCTGACCTGCCAGGCGGCGGAGACCACCTTTGAGGACCTTACCGCCGCCCTCGGCGAGTTGAAGGTCGGGTTGATTCACGGCCGCATGAAGCCCGTGGAAAAAGCCGCCGTGATGGCGGAATTCAAGGCCGGCAACCTGCAACTGCTGGTCGCCACCACCGTGATCGAAGTCGGCGTCGACGTGCCGAACGCCAGCCTGATGATCATCGAAAACCCCGAACGCCTCGGCCTCGCGCAGTTGCACCAATTGCGCGGCCGCGTCGGTCGAGGCAGCGCCGCCAGCCATTGCGTGCTGCTCTACCATCCGCCGCTGTCACAGATCGGCCGTCAGCGCCTGGGCATCATGCGCGAAACCAACGACGGTTTTGTTATCGCCGAAAAAGACCTGGAACTGCGCGGCCCCGGCGAAATGCTCGGCACGCGCCAGACCGGCCTGCTTCAATTCAAGGTCGCGGACCTGATGCGTGACGCCGATCTGCTGCCCGCCGTGCGCGACGCCGCCCAGGCATTGCTGGAGCGTTGGCCGGATCACGTCAGCCCGCTGCTCGACCGCTGGCTGCGCCACGGGCAGCAATACGGCCAAGTGTGAGCACCGTCGCAGTTTCTGGACCCTGCCCTTAAACAAGCTGGTTATACTCCTGCAATTGTTTGAATACGGATACAGACCATGACTGAAGCTGCCCTCGTCCCCGAAACCCCGCACGCTCCGTCTGTTATTCGGCTGCTGCTCGCCAAACTGGGCATCGCCTACGAAGAAGTCCTCGACCACCACGGCCTGAACGCCTCGCGCAAAGTGCAAGCGGTGCTGCTCGACGACGCCGTGGGCGCGCTGATGGTGCTGTTTCCGCAAAGCCAATTGCTCGACCTCAACCGCCTCGCCGAACTGACCGGCCGCCGCCTCGCCGCCGTGTCGACCGAGCGCCTGGAAAAGATGCTCGGCAAACACAACCTGAGCCTGCTGCCCGGCCTGCCGGCGCTGACCAGCTCGCCCTGCCTGTACGAAGAAAGCCTGCTGCGCGAACCGAAGTTGCTGATCAACTCGGGCGAGCCGGGCGTGCTGCTGGAAATCACCAGCGAAGCCTTCAAGACCATGCTGACCAAGGCCAGCGCCGCCAACTTTGGCGAGAACGTGAGCAGCATCCGCCCGAACCTCGACCGCCCCGACGATGACCGCGAGGAAATCACCCAGGCCGTTCAAGCGTTCACCGCGCGACGCATCCAGCAACGCCTGGAAGCCACCATCGAAATTCCGCCACTGGCCGAGACCGCGCAGAAAATCATCAAACTGCGCGTCGACCCCAACGCCACCATCGACGACATCACCGGCGTGGTCGAAACCGACCCGGCCCTGGCCGCACAAGTCGTG
Organism: Pseudomonas sp. BF-R-01; assembly: GCF_019946615.1. Lineage (NCBI taxonomy): Bacteria > Pseudomonadati > Pseudomonadota > Gammaproteobacteria > Pseudomonadales > Pseudomonadaceae > Pseudomonas > Pseudomonas sp. BF-R-01. The sequence continues at coordinate 68,303 of NZ_JAGYFX010000011.1, read as the reverse complement.
AGCTGGGCAGCGTCGCCGTACTACGCCTCGCCGGGCAAGATTCGCTCGGTTGAAGACGCCATCGTCCGCGTGCTGGGTTTCGACCTGGTGATCAACCTCGCGCTAGGCCTGGCCCTGGGCAAAACCCTCAGCCTGCCCAAAGACCACCCGCAACACACCACGCCGTACTGGCAGCAATCAATCTACACCGCCGCCGTCATCGAAGGCCTGACCCGCGCCATGCCGCGCGCCCAGCGCCCGGAAGCCGGCCTGACCTACCTCGCCGGCCTGCTGCACAACTTCGGCTACTTGCTGCTGGCCCACGTGTTCCCGCCGCACTTCTCGCTGATCTGCCGCCACCTGGAGGTCAACCCGCACCTGTGCCACAGCTACGTCGAGCAACACCTGCTCGGCATCAGCCGCGAACAGATCGGCTCATGGCTGATGCGCTATTGGGACATGCCCGACGAACTGGCCACCGCGCTGCGCTTCCAGCACGACCCAAGCTACGACGGCGCCTACACCGAGTACCCGAACCTCGTGTGCCTGTCCGTGCGCTTGCTGCGTAGTCGCGGCATCGGCTCCGGCCCGGATGAAGATATCCCGGATGCCCTGCTGGAACGCGTCGGCCTGACCCGCGACAAAGCCAACGACGTCGTCAGCAAAGTGCTTGAGGCTGAAGTGCTGCTGCGCGAACTGGCCTCGCAATTCACCCAAGCCTAAAAGCTTCGTCGGAACGCCGCCCGGACCAAGCCTCGCTCCTACGGATCACCCAAATCTGTAGGAGCGAGGCTTGCCCGCGAAAAATCCACCTCGGTCTACCTGACCACCTCAAACCTAAGCGGCAGCCTTCGCCTTCCGCGGCTTCAAATACTTGGTCAACCCCTGAAACCAGATCACCAGCGCCGGGTTGCCCTTGATCTGAATCGACTTGTCCTGAATCCCCGTCATAAACGCCAACTGCTTGTTCTTCGCCTGCATCGTCGCAAAGCCATACGCCGCATCTTTAAACGCAATCGCAAACGCCGGCTCGGCATACACGCCCGACTTACTGGTAATGCGCTGATCCTTCACAAAGAAATGCCGCGCCACTTTCCCGTCCAGTGTCTGTAGCTGAAACACCAACTCCTTGTCACCCAACTGCTGCTGAAACGCAGGATTAGTCCGACTGGCCTTACCCATCAACAAACCCAGCATCCACAGAAGAAAACGAAATTTCATGCGCACAGCCTCAAAAGAAAAATGAACGGCCGGCGCAGTGTAGCGGCTTCGAGCGAGAACGCCACTATTGTGCAGTGTTAGAAGAAGATGCCGTAGTTTTTGACGCTGATGACTACCAAGTCATTGACGAAACGCTGTTGTTTAAAAGCTGAGGTTTTTTGGTCTTTCTACGCTCGGGACTATCGGATATTTCCTTCAACATGCGGCGTTGTTCATGAACTAGGCATCCCTGATCTTCATCGATAACCTTTGCTCGTTGCCGCGAAATCAGCGACCGGATGTGCAAGTCCGAAATCGGAGAAAAACAATTCATTAACTCCAAGGATTTACACCAATGACCAATCCGACATCCAAATCGCCCGAACACGAAGCCACCTCTCCCTACGAATCCTTAGATTCCAAAAAACTCCACGAAGCTGCCGAGCGCGCCCTCGACCATCACCTCGGCACACCGCCGGATAAAAAATCCAAACGTCGCAACGGCGACCTCTTCAGCGTCTGCCCCGACATCAACACTGAAGCCCTCCTCGCCAACGCCTCGGAAGACCTCCTGTCCATCAGCGCCATCGCCTCCGACCTCGCCGACGGGGTGGAAGGCTCACGCCGCTCCGTAGCCCTGGCGCTCAGCCGCATGGCCGACGGCGTGCATTTGCTGGTTGAGCGAGCGCTGGATCATTTGGATGAACCGGAAATGGCGGCGATTTTCGCCAAGCAACAAAGCCGAGTCAGCTGACCTGTAGGAGCCAGCTTGCTGGCGATGGCGGCGCATCAATCGACGTAAAAAAGGGGACTTGGCGTCCCCTTTCTCGATAATCCCTGACTCGACAGCCTGTCTCGGGCGGCGAGTTCAAACCTGTCATTTTTTTAGCGGTTCATGGGTAACTGAAAACGCATTCGTACAGCGCAATAGGCGAGGTCTTCGCGCAACATGCGGAAACTCATGTCGCATTGCGCATCGGCGTATTGCTTCCAAACCGGATCGTCGAATTCAACTCCGCCTAGCAGGTTGATCGAGGCCTTTAGGCCGTTTTCTCGATCCTGTCCTGCCATCAACGATGCAGCTTTGTAAAAGCCATCATTCGGCAGCCCTGTCTGTAGATAAATGAGCTCACCCAACCGGGCATTGGTTGTTTGCGCCAAGCACGCAAGCTTCTCAATGGGCGCCTCCGCTCCCGGCAAAGCGGACTGATAGATATCCTCGCAATACGTTTCTTTGAAACGCACCCACTTTCTTTGCACATCGGTCAGTTGCTTCTTGTCTGCGGGAGACAAACTGGCCATTGCTTTCTTGTATTGGTCATTCAACACGGCATCGACTTTTTCGAAGCTTTGCTGCCCGCAAGTGATCAAATCGGGATTGGTAAAGCTGTCGGGGTTGCAGGCTTCCTTGGCGCTAGCGGAAACACTTGAAGCAGATGAAGCATTCGCCGCCGGAGGCCTAGCCTTTTCTGATGTGCCGGAAACGCAATTGGACAGGCAGGACACCGTCGGCAGATTCGGATCGTCATTTCCGGCAAATACGTAAGTCGCAACGCCGACACGGGTTCGTGCTGTATACACGGGAACACTTACGGCTAAGGATTTGGAGGGCACGGAGACGGATGGGACTCTCGGCACAACTACCACGTCACCCTCAACATCTCCACACAATGCCTGCATAGCTGATTCGCTGAAAGGCACACCGCTTGGCGGAGTGAATTGTTTGGAGTCAGGTCGGCAGTCGTAACCGTGCCAGTAAGGCCCCGACTGTTTAGAGGTATCTAAGGAGAAGATGTAAATCCTCTGTAGTTCAATTATTCCACCTTTGTATCCGAACACCACCCAGCGGCGGGACCGAGCACTGGAAAAACTTTCATTAGCCAGAATGTACTGACTGCCATCCCGATAGAGCTCAAACGAATTCAAAGCGCCAGTCGGCTCCGCCGTGTCGGATAACTTCTTACCGGAACCGGCATCCACCACATAACTATTGCTATCCAGCACCACCGAGCAATTATTCGTGACACTCCCTTCCTGCGTACACGACCGCAGGGATTGAAAGATCGGTTCAGCGGCCACAATCGGAGGACATAAGAACATCACTAACAAAAACAACTTATTCAATACTATTTCCTTGTATTGATGTACACACTCGAACAAAACAGCAAACAAATTTATATATAGCCAAAAAACAATACAACTAACAAACCCAGCCAAAACTTACCAACCACCATCACACAACCCACACTCTAAAAAGTATTATTTATTTACCTGACTCACATCCAGCCAAGGAGGCGGATTTATTTGCTGCCTCCCTTAATCAGAGATGAAGACAGCTAAATTAATCCGACTCCTCTCAGTTATTTCCCTGCTTCGGAACAGCTCAGGTCTTTAATTACCGTAGCCGCAACAGGAATGACACAGCTTCTGCGCTGCTCACCGGTTGGCTGCAGAGGGGTAAGGCTAAGTGTCAAATGAACCCCGTCAGCTTTCACCGAAATATCCTCGAAACCAGCATCAGCAAAGTCCGAACCGAATTTTTTACCTTCAAAGGTACAGAAGTTCGAAGAAGACAGAACTTTCCAGTTTTTCTCAGGGCTAATAACCTGAACATCAAGACAACTATTACCGAATGTTTTTACATACCTGACGACATTATTGCCAACGCGGCCGGCCCCGACTTCCGAGACAGAGCCGATATCTGGAATTTCGGCTGCTGCGTGTCCCAGGTAAAAAACACAAAATAATGATAGCAACTTCGAAAGCTTCATAAACAACCTAATATAAAGGTGGCAGATTTATTTATCGAAAACCTCACCACAAAATGGCGAGCTCAATCAAACAAATCCACCCCTCTCCCCCTATAGTTACACCTTCACCAAAGGAAAGCAGCCTCCCGAGAGGCTATACATAAATAATACCACCTTTACTAATTCAAACGCTCCTCAACTCGCTTAGGTATTTTACTTGCTATACCTTTCTTTCTCATCGTATCGCGATATTCAGCATAGTATGGCTTCGCCTCATCATGCTTTCCAAGTGCCCAGAGAGAATCAGCAACATTAAGTTTCAAGGGCACTCTATCTGGGGCAACACCTAATAACCTCTGATAAATCTGCATTGCCAAAAGATGTTCACCACCCTCTGCAAAATAAAATCCGATATCATTGTACGCAAGCACATTCGACTGCGGCGGATTGCACGCCATATATGAAGAAACGCCCATAAACATCAAATCCTTCAGAGAGGCCGCTCGAAACTCACTTGAAGAAATTTTTGAAACTTGCTCTATCATACTCTTCGGAGGCAAACTGCTTTTAACGAAGTCAAATCTTTCCCCGGTAGAGTCCTTCCACTTCTCTCCAACCCAAGCCCCATCACACTGAAGCGCCGAGCCAATGTTTTCAACACAACCCGTTTCCAAAGACACAACGTCACAATACGCTTGTTCGGAGTTTTCGCTATATCCCTGCCCATCGCTAACCTCCCCAGAAACCACGCGCATCAACAGCACTCGCTTCTTATCCGGAGATTCTTTCTCTGTGCTTATTAATGTAGAAACACCGGATGGGGGCGAGCTTGTTGGAAGGCTGTAAATAGCGAAACTACTCCCCGCCCCTTTATATTCGACATTATTCCACCCATTATGAAGCTTGTCCCAACCGCTAAAACGCAAGAAACTGCCGTCCATCCCATTTACAACTAATGGCTCACCTTCAGCACGACACAAAGGTGTCACCAAAAAAGTCAAAAAAGCAGCCACTTGAAAACGATTAACCATTTAGCGCCACCTTCAAATTATTATGCCGAATAGGACCATCTGTCATATTGCCACGATTATTTCCGGTTCCGTAATACACCAAAATCTCTTGTTCATAGGCCGCATGACTGCTCCCCCAAGTTGCAACATCCTTACTCACAGTCGCATGTGCCAGAAAGAACTTATCCAAAGCTCTTTTCACGCTATCAGGTACATGAGATGGACGATTCACACTTTCATCCAAAACGGTAGCTCGCCCAAAATCTGACTTGAAAAGCTCTCCAATTTTGAAGTTATACGACGTCGGCACCTCTAATAAAACATTTCTCAAACGCGTAATAAAATCTAGAATCTGAACTTCGACGTATGACGGTGAACCTATAGCACACGACAGAACCGAAACTGGTTTACATTGAATCACATTACCCTGCGTGCTCTGCGAACATCCCACCCTCAATTTTTCTTTCAGATTCTGCCCCTCAAGTTTTTGCCCATCTAAAAACTCTGAATCCTGATAATACATTTTGGGGTTAGCGGAACTGAGATCAAGGAACCATCCTTGCCCCTCAAACAGCTCTAAATATTCATCAGGATAAGCATCTTTAAATTTTTTAACTTGAGTAGGCAACTCACCAGCACCCGTCGTCTTAATAGTTTTCTGCATTGCACCCGCAGTTATTACCTCACCATCATAAGCTTGTACAGCGTTGATTTTTCCTTCATTTTCACACATGGCGGAGATAATTCTTCTTTCACTAGAAGTTACCTTTCCCGCAGCTTCCATAGGATTCCAATGAGGTGAGTCACCTAACTTACCCTCCCCTTTTACGAGGGGACCGAAATTTACAGTAGCGTATCGAACCACTACGACTTCGGCGTTGCAAGTACACCTCTTTCTCTGGTCAAAATTCCCGATCATCCCAATGGGATGTATATGCCAGACCTTACCGTCCTGGCTTAGAGTGTCCTTCGCGGCAACCTCTTTCCACCAAGACAGTTGCTTGATTCGTTGCTTTTGCGCAATCCAGTCCAAATTGGGTCTATCCGTTGTATGCCCCATTAGTTCATCGAGAGCATCCCATTTCGCCGCGTCATAGAACCATTCGCTCTCATACTTGGTAATCAGCTGGGATATAGATTGTGCAAACCAAGGTTTAGCCAGTGCTGCCAAGATTTCTGTAGTAGTCAGTTTATCGTTCTTGTCAGTGTCAATGATGTCGTATAGCCCTTCCTTAACCGGCCCTTTAGTCGAATTACTGGCTTTCGGAACGAAAGTAGCCTTTTCTGCTTCAGTGAGTAGATCACGATCATGCAGATATGAAGAGAGATGCTCGGCGTTGCTACCGGTCTCTTCAATGAATTTAAACCCGTCCCATTCCCACGGATTGTGGCGAGTGGTCATCAAGTCCTTCTCGCCCAACCAACCGCTAATAGGGTTACCTTGCGCATCGCCTAGCAATTCTTCGAGATGCCACCAACGAGTAGTGCTAGAGGTTGCAGGACTAGAGCCCGCAGCAGGGGTAGTGACAGATTGTTTGATTTTTTTTGAAGCCGGCAAGGCTTCTAACACGCCGATCGGAATGATCAGATCGTATCCGATCACCACGCCACCATCGTTAGCCTGTGGTGGGTTAGTCGCACTGATGTCGGCGCGGTGTGTAATTAGCCTCGTTTCCTTGTAAACCTTCATCAGACTTTTTTGGTCCGCTGGCAAGGCAACGGCTTTACTCCGACTTTGAGTAACAAACTCCTCAATGTCATCGCATGTGAAAACCTCTACGTGAACCACGTTACGAGCGGTACTTTCATCGTGTTCTTGATAATGGCCTGCGTAGCCCACCAATGCTCCGGCCTTGATGGGAGCTGGCTCGTCGAGTAGAACAACTTTCCCCACATCCTTCGGCTCAGTTTTGGTTTCAAGCGACGGAAGCCACACATAACCTGGGACATTTCCAGTTGCGTCAGCGCTGAGAGCGGGGGTTGGCGTCCCACTTACTACTTTAATTAGTTTTCGGTAGTTGCCAGATCCCCCTTCCTGGCTGATCTGAACTTGAGTGCCTGCAGGCAACACCGAGATCACGCTACCGTTGTTGGCCGCAGTACTACGTACTCTCAAACCTTTGGCTTGGTTCACAGGGATATCGTTCGCCAGTTCGCCAATAAGGTATTGGTCCGCACCTTGACTTGTCATTTGACCTTTGAATATCCAGCCGTTTATCGCAGCTGCTTGGCCCGCGTCTGGCATTACGCTGATAATTTTTACCCATTTGCCATCTGCACTTGTCTCCCCTGTCGTAACGGTGGTGCCGCGCGGCAATGTAGTCAAAACCTGGCTGTACCCTTCGCTGCCACTAGGCGCAGCACGCACATTCAACCCTTGAACAGGGTCGTTTACATTGGCTTTGACCTGATAGATGCCACCGGCCCAGTAAGAGGGGCGTTCCAAAGTCGGCTTTTCTCTATATCCAGTCATGTCCAACAGATGCATATAAAGACTGTAGAACGTCAATAGAGGCCCAGCCGCCGGGGCAGGAGATCCACCTGAGGTAGCAGGGGGTGCTGGAGGAGCGGGAACCTCGAGTAGATGCTTCACCAACACGAACCCTGATGAGGCAACAGCAGTACGGTCGCTGTATACAGTCGGTAGATAGGTTTCATCAATACGATAGGCGATCACCTGTCCATCGGTGATACAGCGCACTTCGCTTTGAGCCGGATTTAATCCCGAAGCTTCGTCAAAATGCACTCCACCGTGCCACAAACCGTTACCACCGAGAGGGTAATAACCATCCTTTGCTTTGGCCAGAGCAGCGTAGTACTGCTGTGGGTCTGCGCCACTGACATTTCCTATCTTGAGGGGATAAGACCATTTTTTAACTTTGACTGGTTCCGTCATTTTGCCTATTACCTAATCCTGTGTGATCCGTTGGAGGTCAACCCGAGAACTTCATCATTCGCATCGGTCGAGTGGTGGTTTTCTCTGGCACCGCATTCCCCAACGCCTGATCCATCAAACTCCCCGCCTTATCCTTATCCGCCGCCCCCGGCAGCACCGGCGGTTTAATCCCGATCCCGGTCCCCGAGCCCGCCGAACCACCGGCATTGATCTTCACAATCGGCCCAACAACCGTCACGCCACCGGCATCCAACTTGATGAAGCTGCCACCGCCCTTGATGGTCAGTTCCGAGCCGGCCTCGATGACGATTTTCGCCCCAGCCTTCAGATGAATCTCTTTCCCAACGCTAGTCAGCTGCGCAGTCCCCAACTTCACATGCTGGTTCTGCCCAACCGTCAGGTGGTCATCCACCCGCGTTTCAACCTTGCGATCAGCAATCGTGGTGCGATGCTCTTCAGCCTTGAGCTCGGTGTAGGTGTTCTTCACCACCGTGTCGTGCCGCTCATTGCCGACGCGAATCTTCTGGTCGTGCTCGATGTTTTCATCCCAATCCCGCTGGGCGTGGATGAAGATCTGCTCCGCCCCTTTTTTGTCCTCAATCCGCAGTTCGTTGTACCCGCCGCCGCCCGGTGAGCTGAGGGTTTTGAACACGCTGCGCGTCTTGTTCGCCGGCAGGTCGTAGGGAACCTGGTTTTCCTTGTGGTACAGGCAGCCAGTCACCAACGGTTGGTCGGGGTCGCCTTCGAGGAAGGTGACGAGGACTTCCATGCCGATGCGCGGGATGACGATGGCGCCGTAGCGGTCGCCGGCCCAGCTTGAGGAGACGCGCATCCAGCAGCTGGTTTTGTCGTCGGCCTGGCCTTCGCGGTCCCAGTGGAATTGCACTTTGATGCGGCCGTACTGGTCGCAGTGGATTTCTTCGCCGGCGGGGCCGGTGACTTTGGCGGTCTGGCTGCCGAGTACGCGGGGCTTGGGGTGTTGCAGCGCCGGGCGGTAGAACACGGCCCACGGGGTGGCGAGGAAGCGGTTGCGGTAGCCCTGGTGGAAGTCGTCTTTGTTGTCGGTGGTGTCGCTGGTCACGGACTCTTCGAGGACTTGCGGCTGTTTGCCTTCGTGGACGATTTCGGTGAGCAGCCAGAGGTCGTTCCACTCGGTGCGTGGGTGGTCGGACATTTCCAGGAAGTGGCCGCTGATCAAGCGGGTCTGGTCGCCGTGGCCTTCGGCTTGCTGGTAGTCGGCGCGGTGGCGTTCGAGGACGCGCTGGCTGAGGAATTTACCGCGCGCGCGGTCGAGGAAGCGGCCGGGGTAATCGTAGTCTTCGAGGTCTGGTTCGTCACTCTGAACATCGGGCTTGTAGGCCGCTTCGAGTTGCAGGCGTGGTTTTTCGAAGTCGTAGTCGCGGCGGGTGGTGCGGCTGGTGCGGGTTTCCAGGCGCAGTTTGAAGCCTTTGATCACCGGTTCGTCGGCGACCATGCCGCTGCCTTGCACGTACGCGGTTGGCTGGCCGAGTTTGGGGAATACGGTCTGGTCGTCGCCAAACACCAGCAAGTGAGCTTTTGCGCTGTGTTGGAAGTGGTAATGAATGCCTTCCTCTTCGCACAGGCGCTGGACGAAGTGCAGGTCGGTTTCGTCGTACTGCACGCAGTAGTCGCGGTCCGGGCATGGCTGGCTGAGCTGGAAGTTGTAGGCGTTGCCCTTGATGCCGTGTTCTTCGAGGATCAGCGCGATGATTTTCGGCGCGGACATCTGCTGGTAGATGCGCTGGTTGGTGCGGTGATGCAGGTATTGCAGGTGCGGCACCAGGGAGACTTTGTAGCGGGTCAGGCGCTTGCCGGCATCACCTTGGGCGACGCGGTAGATCTGGCCGTGGATGCCGCTGCCCTGTGGATCGAACGCGAGGAACGCTTGCTTGTGCAGGAGTTTTTCCAGGTCCAGATCGGGGTTTTCGCTGACCAGTTCAATGTCGAAGCGATACGGCTGGCTGATGCCTTCGGTGCCGGTGAACGACAGCACTTGCAGGTCGCCGACGTAGTCTTCGACGGTCAGGCTGAAGTGCGTTTCGTTAGCTGGGTTGAACATTGCTTGCTCCCTGTTCGGTAGTCATCCGTTACGCCCGAAGTCGCAGACGTTGCAGCAAAGACGAAGTGGCGCCCATGGCGTCACGCAGTTGTGCGGCGGTGATCGTTCGATCGGCCGCATCGAATGCCAGCGCCGTTCGCAGGGCTGGCCAGCAGTGTTTCGGTAGATTTTTCGGGGCGTGCAGCTCGCGCTCCAGGTGTTCGTCACGGGCCTGGGTCGAGGGCAAGCGGCGGAATGGGTGTTTGCCGCCCGCCAATTCGTAAAGCACGCAGGCCACGCCGTAGACGTCGGCGCTGGCGGACAGCGGCTGGCCTTCGAGCAGTTCTGGCGCGGCGTAGCCTGGGGTCCAGGCGTTGAAGCGGTCGCGGCTCAGGTGTGGCAGGCCTGGGAGGATGCCCTCCTTGGCCTGGCCCAGACCGAAGTCGAACAGGCGCACGCCTTCTTCGCTGAGCATCACGTTGCTTGGCTTCATGTCGCCGTGCAGCACGCCGCGCGCGTGGGCGTAGGCCAGCGCGTCGAGCAGCGGCAGTGCGATGTCGCGCAGTTCTTTCCACGGCAGGCCGAGTGGCCGTTCGCAGAGCAGTTTGTCCAGGGTCAGCCCACGCATGAGTTCCATGGTGATGAAGGCACGCTGGCAATCGGTGTCCACTTCAAAGGTGTGCGGGCGCAGCACGTTGTTGTGGCGCAGGCGTCGGGTCAGGGCGAACTCGCTGTAGAGCAAGGCGCTGGCGTCCGGCGATTCGGCAAATTCTTCGCTGAGGATTTTCAGCGCGATGTAAGGGTCGGGATCGCCGAACTGTTCGCTCAGCAAGTCCCGTGCACGGTAAACCGCGCCCATGCCACCTGCACCGAGCAGACGCTCGATGCGGTAACGCCCTGCCAGCACGTCCGGCAGTTCACCGACACTGGCCCTTGTCGGCGCCAACGCGGGCTCAGCTTGATGCGACTTGGCGAACGCAAAGTAAGTCAGGTTATTGGCTTGCTCTTCGCTCATCAGCAGGTCGTCGAGCGGCGGCATGAGTTGGGTCATTGGCGGATCACCACGGCAGTCAGGTTGTCCCGGGCCGAACCACGCAGCGCGCCGTCAAACAGACGCTCAAGCGCGACATGCGGCGCGGTCAGGCTCAGGGCGCTACCCAAGGCATCGCTGCTCAGCCCGTTGTACAAACCATCGCTGCACAACAGAAACGCATCGCCGGGGTAAACCTCGAGTTCGAGCACGTCCAGCGTCAGTTGCTCGGCCGCCCCGACCGCACGGGTCAAGGCATGCGCGGCGGGATGCGCGCTGGCGTCTTCGACGCTCATCTGTTGCTCGTCGATGAGTTGCTGTTGCAGCGAATGGTCCTTGGACAGCTGATACAAACGCTGGCCGCGCCACAGGTAACAACGGCTATCGCCGGCCCAGATGCAGGCCGCGCGATTGCCTTCCACCAGCAGCGCCACGACGGTGCTGCCCATGATGCTGTCGTGGCGCCCGGCGGTGACGGTCAACTCCTGACCCAAGCGGCGGTTCAGCCAGTGCAGGCACTGGCGAATACTTTTGAGTCGTTCGTCGAAGTCATCCTGCGCCGGCAATTCCGCCAGGCTGGCGACGATCAACTGGCTGGCAACGTCGCCGCCCTGATGACCGCCCATGCCGTCCGCGACCACCCACAGCCCCTGCTGCGGACAGTCGAGGAAAGCATCTTCGTTGCGCGCCCGAACCTTGCCGGCATCGGTGCGCGCAGCGCTGCGCCAGGAACTGGCAACCAGCATCAGAGCTGCACCGGCATACGGAAGGTGCGCAGCACGCCCATGTCGAACGGGTTCGGCGTGCGCTGGCTGGTCAGCAAGTAGTTGGCGCGCAGGCCACCGACGTCCGCCTTCAGCACCAGCACGTCACGACCGCTGAGGTACTCGGTCTGCATCAGGTCGAACAGACGGAACAGCGACCACGGGCCGGAGTTCTTCTCGATGCCGATCGGGCGGCCCGCCATCTTGTCCATCACCAGGCTGGTGCGCCCGTCTTCAGCGTCGGTCGGCCATTTGAACGACACCGGCACAATCGGGCCGTGACGGTATTCGATGGTCTTGTCGCCGAACTTGAACTCGGAACGGCTGACGGCCGGGTCGAGGGTGTACGGCTCCAGTTTGAACTGCACTTGCGGTTCCGCCGGGTTGATCGAGAAGAAGCTCTGGCGGATCACTTGTGCGGCGGCCATCTGGTCGAGGTAGACCTTGGAGATCGGCATGCTGTGACCGTCAATGCTGCGCAGACGGTAGTTGCCCGGATCGCCACTCACGAACGGACGCATGTAGGTATCAAAGAAGCGATCGGCAATGCCCTGCGCCTTGAAGAACTCGCGGAAGTCGCTGATCGCCACGTCGCTGGTGCTGTGGGCGCTGAACGGGTAGCGCTTGTTGATCGCCTTGCCGTAGAAGCTGTACAGCTCGCTTTGATAACGCTGGTTCAGGTACTGGTATGAATCGTTGAGCACCAGACGCCAGGTGTCTTCGGCCAGCACGTTGAACCACACGCTGACCGGGCGCGGTAGACGGTTCGAGGCATTGCGCAGGTTGCTCAGCGCATCACGCTGGCCGCTCATGCGGGTCTTGGCCATTTCGAACGCGGCCTGCTCCGGCGCACTGGCGCGCGCAAGGCTCGACAGTTGCATTTGCAGGTCGTTGAGCGCCGTCAGCGCCGGGGTCAAATCAGCGGCCGGGCCGTTGTTGTCATCCAGCAAACGGTGCAGCGGTTCGAAGCGGCGTTGCAGGGATTTCTTCGCGGTGTCCGGCAGGTTTTTGATCGCGGCCATGTCCGAGGCCTTGTCCGCGGCGGCAGACGCCAGTTTGCCCAGCTTGCCCAACTTGCCTTTCTGCTCGCCCAGTGCTGCAGCGGCATCAGCCGCTTGATCGACCGCCTCGGCTTCTGCCGGGAACCGGGTGTTCTCGCGCACTTCTACCAGCAGTTGCAGCACCGGCGAGTTGGCCGAGGTCAGGCCCGCCAGTTGCTCGGCGCCCTCACTGAAATCGCTGATCGGAGGCAGTGCAACCTGGCCCACGGCTTCGCTCCAGAAGTTGGCGTAGTCGCGGAAATACAGCTGCTCCAGTTCGACCATCAGGCGACGCAAGTCCATGCCGCTGATGCCTGAACCTTCGCCCAGCACCCAGTTGTCACGCAGGATATCGGTGACCAGCGCACTGCCCTGCACCGAGAAATACTGCTGATAACCCTGCTGGGTGTAGAAGCCCGGGATCACGTAATCGGTGCCGACAAACAGCGCACCTTGCGGGCCCAGGTGTTGGCTCAAACGGTATTCCGGCAGGTCTCGGGCCTGCTCGCGCAGCATCCGGTAAACCACGTTGGCCAGCGACTCGCTGCGCAATACCTGACGCGCCTGAGCCACCAGTTGATCGTTCAGCGGGTAGATAAACGGAAGCTTGAGCAAACGCTCGAAGTGCGTGTTCAGGCCGTTCTGCACCGCCGTGTTGCCGGCGTAACGCAGGGACCAGTCAGTCGCGACCCAGTCCTTGAGCCACACAGCGTCGCGGCGATCTTTCATGTTCAGCATCAGGTACGCGCGCAGGCTGTTGAGCAGGCGTTCGCGGTCCTTCATGTTGGCGCGGATCTGCCCTTCCAGCAGGGTCGCAACCTTCGGCAGCAATTGCTTTTCGAGCTCGCGCTCGTAAGCCGCCTTGACCACCGGATTGACATCTTCGCCCTGATACAGGCCGCCACGCTCGTGGTAACCCACATCGCCCTTTTTCGGGAACACCTGTGTCGCTGCGTAGCTGGTGTCGAGGGTCTTCAGTACCGCCATCGAATCATCACGGGCAGTCAGGGCCGAGCGCTGTTGCGTCCAGGTTTGCGCCAGGTTGCGCAGGTTTTCCAGGCGCTCATAGTTGGCCGAGAAACCGCTCGCCCACAGCAGGCCGAACAGGCCCAACGCCGCCAACGCACCGACGTACAACGCACGCTGGCCCCAATGGATGCGGCTGCGTTCACGTTTGTCCAGACCGGCCAGATCGGCCTCAGGGAAAATCACCCGGCTGAGCAAATGGTGAATGAACCGCGAACGGCCGCTGCGCAGGGTCGGCAATACGCCGGAATTGATCCCCAGATTGGCGCCGATGCCGGCGGTGGTCTGGTCCATTTCCTGGGTCAGGTGCGGTGCGCTGGTCAGGTAGAAGCCGCGCAACTGGCTGACACGCTGATAACGGTTGCCAGTGAACGCCATGTCGACGAACAGGCACAGGCGCTCGCCGATCTGCCCCAGTTGATGCGGGAAGTCGAGGATGCGGCCACGGCGCTGGGTGTCGCGCTCCTGGTGCATGCGCATGATCACTTGGCTGTTCAGGCGACGCAGCAGCTCTTCGAACTCGGCGCGCAGCACGGTGACGTCGGTGCCGCTCTGCTCTTTGCGGAAGCTGGTGCCGAGCACCTGATCGCTTTCTTCGCGGGTCAGCTGGTCGAAGAACTCGTCGAAACCGAGCAACTGGTCAGCCTTGCTGAGGACCAGATAGATCGGCACATCGACGTGCAGTTTCTGATGCACGTCTTGCAGGCGCGCACGCACCTGACGCGCCAGCGTCTCCAGATCCTGCTCGTTAGCGCCCAGCAGCAATTCCACGGGAATAGTCACCAGCACGCCGTTCAACGGACGGTTGCGACGACGCTTGCGCAGCAGGTCGAGCAAAGTGCTCCAGGCGCTGCCATCGACTTCGGCATCCGCCTGGGTCAGGTAACGTCCGGCGGTGTCGATCAGCACACCGTGGTCGGCGAAATACCAGTCGCAATGCCGGGTGCCAAGGGTGTCGCGGGTCAGTTTGCGGTCGATCTTGTTGATCGGAAACTCAAGGCCCGAGAAGTCCAGCAGACTGGTCTTGCCGCTGCCCTGCGGGCCGATCAGCAAGTACCACGGCAAATCGCTGCGCCAGCGCTCGCTGCGGCCGCGATAGAGGCTCGAGGTCTTCAGGGTTTTCAGGGCGTCCTTGAAACGCTCCTTCAACTCCTTCTGCTCTTCGTCGATCAACTCTTCACGGCGGATACGATCCTGACCATCCTCAGTCTCTTCGACCGCTTTCTTGCGCACACCCGCACGCCAGCTGACGAAGACCATGGTCAGGCCCCAGATCAGGAACAGCACACTGATGGTCAGCAGGCGGGAGGTCGAACCTTCCCAGAACTTGTAGTCATCGACGGCCAGCAGCGGCCCGACAAACCAGACCAGCAGTGCGACGAACAGCACCAGCAGCAAGGTCCAGACCCAGGTCTGGCGCACGAACGCGCCGACTTTCTTGAAAAACTTTTTCATCACACGTCCCTGTTTACGGCTGCGACAGCGGCTGGGCCGCGGCGGAATCCAGCGGCTGATAAGGTTGCAGAACGGTGTCGCGCTGCTCGCCCAAGACCCAGGCGAACCCCGAATACATCACCACCAGGCAGACCACGGTGAACAGCACCACCATCCACGCCGGCACGATGCGCACCAGGCTGCGACGCTGGTCGTTCAAGCCTTCCCAATGCGGCGACAGTTCACGCGGCACGTCGCCGCGCAGCTGACGAATCTGCCGATACAAGGCGTCGCGGATGCCTTCGAGTTCGAGCATGCCGCGCGCTTGCACGCGGTACTTGCCTTCGAAACCGAGGGACAGGCACAGGTACATCAGCTCCAGCATCGGCAGGTGCTTGACCGGGTTTTTCGACAGGCGATCCAGCAGCTGGAAGAACTTCTCGCCACCGAAGGTTTCGTTGTGGAAGCTGCTGAGCAGGCTCATCTGCGACCACTCGCTTTCGTTGCCCCACGGCGTGGTCACGACGGCTTCGTCGACCACGGTGCAGAGCACGTAACGCGCAGCCATCACCTGGCTGCTTTCGGCGCCGTTGTGCAGCGCACGCACTTCAAACAGTTTCAGCCCGGCGGTCAGGCGCTCGTTGAGCGCGTACATGTCTTCGCGGCTGTCGCTGTGCTTGAGGCGAACCACTTCCGACAACAGGTCGGAACCGGCGGCCACCAGCGAATTGAGGCTGATGTTGAAGGCCTCTGCCGGGCGCAGCCGGGCGGCGTAGATCATCCGCTCTTCGAGTTGTTCGAAACGCGGCGGTGCGGCGAAGTCGGTCAGCGGACTTTGCGCCGGGCCGTGGCCCTGGCGGTCGAGCAAGACGGTTTTATCGTCCTGATGGTGTTCCATGTCCTTGATCATGTCGGTCAGTTCCTGATGGCCCAGAATTTCAATTCAAGCTCGGCGAATTCGCCGGACACGTGGAACGCGAAGCCGCCGGAGCGCTCCAGTTGTGCCAGGTCTTCGGAACTGAGTTCGAGGATGAAATAGGTTTTGTTGGAGTGGAACGCGATCTGCCGTGGGGCCACCGGCAACGGTTTGACCTTGATGCCCGGCAGGTGCAGGTTGACCAGTTGGCGGATGCGTTCCACCGGGCCGACCTTGAGGTGCGCCGGCAAGCGGTGGCGCAGTTCTTCGGAATCGCAGTTGGCACTGGCCGCGAGCACGAACGACGCCGAGCCCAGCAGTTTGTGGTCGTGCAACGGCGAGACGATGATCCCGTACTGACGCGCTTGCAGGACCAGTTCGATGGCGTGCTGTTCGAGCACCATCGACAGCACCTGACGGATCGCTTCCATCAGTTTGCGGAAGCTCGCGCCCTGATCGCTGTGCTGGTAACGGCTGTCCAGACGCGGGCGTTTGCTGTCGCTGGAGAAGGTCGCCAGGTCACCGAGCATGGTCAGCAGCGTGCGGTACAACTCTTCCGGGTGAACCTGTTCCAGACCGAGGTAGTGACGCAGCAGCAGCTCGGTGCGGTTGATCAGTTGCAGCATCATGAAGTCACCGACTTCCGCGCCACCGACCTTGCCGTTGGAGCGGATGCGCTCGGCGATGGTGTCGCCCCGGTGACCGAGCATGCTGATCACTTCTTTCAGGCACGACAGCAAATAGCTGGAGGAATGCGCCTGAATGTAGGTCGGCACGAAATCCGGATCGAGGCTGATCACGCCGTCGGGCGTGGTGTCGAGCACGTCGCAGATCTTCAGCTTCACGTAGGCCTGATCGCTCTGCTGCTCGCCGAGCAACAGTTTGAAGTCCGGGCGACCGCAGCTGACCTGGCTGGCGGAATCGTCGCCGGCGTTGGAGTCGGCCACTTCCGCTTCGTACGCGGTGTAGCGCGCCAGCACGTCGGATTGCTCCGGGCGGCGCGACTCGATGTGGTTACCGGTGACCAGCGGCAGCGCCAGGTAAATCGGCGTGTTGCCGGTGTTCGGCGGCACGTCCAGCGCCAGTGGCTCGGTGTTGCCGCCGAGTTCGAACAGGCTGCCGTCCGGCAGAATCCCCGAGGCCTGGCTGATCACCAGTTTACCCATGTTGAGGAACTGCAAATCGATGTCGAGATTGAGGAAACCCCAGGTGTAACTGCCCAACAACTGGGTGCGGGTTTTCATCTGGTGGTCGTAGTAGCGATCGTTGTGCTGGAAGTGCTGCGGACGCAGCAGCATGCCTTCCTGCCAAATGACTTTATGGGAATTCATGATCAGTCATCCGCCTTGGCGAGCTTTTCGTTGCTGTTGCGAATACCGGCCTGGTCGAGGGTCAGGTCAGCCTCGGTGACTTCCAGCGGGGTGACTTGCACCGTGTAGCGCCATTTGGTTTCCGGCAGGTCACGGTAGGCGGCGAGGATGCCGACGTAGCGGCTGCCCTCCTCCACGCTGAGTTTCAGCTCGATGGTTTCGCCCGGGCGCAGTTCGAGTTCTTCGCTGGCCACCAGGTCTGGGGCCAGGGATTCCTTGGCGCGCTCGTACAGGCTGAAGAAGTCGGCGTTCTCGAATGTCACCGGGTGCTTGAGCTCGAACAGACGCACGACAACCGGCGACGGGCGCCCGTTGAGGTCCGGGTTCAGCTGATCGCTGCCGGTGAGCTTCAGGTTGACCTTGGTCACTTTGGAATACGGCGACAGCGACGAACAACCGGCCAGCAGCACCAGCACCGCGAACGCAGTCAGCATCTTGAAAAAAGCGGTCGAGCAGCGAGACATGCGCATCATCCTTGGTGGTCGGTGTGAAGGGTGGAAATCAGGCGGATCTGTTCTTCGTAGGCTTGAGCGAAGTCGCGGGCCAGCAGGCGCTCGCTCCAGTCATCGTCCTGACGCAGGGCCTGGTGATAACGACCGTACGCTCTCCAGCGGCTGCCGGAGGTGGCCAGCAACGGCTTGTTGTCGCGCTCGAAACGCAGGGTCAGTTGCTGCGGCGAGAAGTGTTCCAGGGTGCCGCGAACGGCGGCGCGGCTGGCGGTCAGCAAAGCCACCTGATGCGCCTGCAAATCGCGGAACGCACGGGAGATCGACTGCTCGGCCGGCAATTGGCCCGGCTTGTTCGGCTGCAACAGAATGCCAAGCGCTTCACCGGCATCGACGGCGAATTTCAGCGGGTTCTTGTTCGTGCCTTGCACGGTGGTCTGGGCCAGACGCAGTTCGTTTTTCAGTTCGCTGCGGGTGCGCAGGCTCTGCTGCAAACCGCCGACGCTTTGCTTGAGCAAGCGTGCCGCGTTCAGCGCCAGGGCTTCGCGGGCGTCGTGGTCGAGGCCTTTGAGGTCCACGCCCAGCGCTGCACCGAAGTGCTCCCAGAAACCTTCGCTCTGGCGCTCAGGCGTTTTTGCGACAGGGCTTGGTGCGGGTTCGGCGGGGGCGTTGATCAACTCCGGCACCATCAGGCTTTCCATGTCGATACGCGCATAGTCGGCGCGCTGACGGGTGTCCTCGATCGTGGTGCTCGGGGTGATCAACTCTTCGATTTCCGAGTACACGCGCTCTTGCTGATCAAGGGCGTTCAGCGGATCGAGATCAAGGAACGCGTCATCCGGGATGATGCTGCCCGCCGCTTGTGGGCGACCGACTTCAACGTCGAAGGTCGCCGGGTCGCGCACCAGCCGCGCACGGATCTCGAAATCACCCAGCACGTAGGTGCTGCCATGTTCGATGCGCATCGGTTCGCCCTTGCGCAGGCGTGCGCCGCTGCCGCCATCCTGGACACCGTTGCTGCTGGTGTCGGTCAGGAAGAACGTCCCTTCGCGAAAGCTGATGTCCACATGGTGATTGGACAGATGACGCTTGCGGTCCGGGATGATCCAGTCGCAATCCTCGCCCCGGCCAATCACGCCGCCGGCCTGCTTGAAGGTCTTCTGGCACAGCTCCGTGGGCACGAACTGCTTGGTGTTCAGCATTTCGAAAACCAATTCCATGGTGATACTCCTTGCGGTCACTTGCCGCGATTGACCGCCTGCGGATCACCCAATGGGCGATAGGTGTTGTCGTTGAATTTGTAATTGCCGCTGCAGCCGCCAAGGCCGCATAGAACGACGAGGGTCAGCAGGACGGCTTGCCAGTGACGAACAGACATCAGAGGGTCTCCAGGGGTAGACAAAGCACAAAGCGCCGGCCCTTTCGGGCGGCGCTATCAGAAGCGAATGAGGTGAAATCGACGGTCATTTGCCTAGCCATCGAAGTCACCGAGATTGATGTTCAGGCGCCCGAGGCGGTACAGCAGCGTGCGACGCGGCAGCCCGAGTTCACGGGCGGCGAGGGTCTGGTTGCCGTCGTTTTTGCGCAGGCAATCGAGCAGCAGGCTGCGTTCGACCTGCTCCAGGCGTTCACGCAGGTTCAGGCTGTTGTCTTCCGGCACCGCTTCCATGCGCAGGGAGAAATGCTCGGCCAGCAACTCGCCGCCCTCGCACAGCAACACCGCGCGCTCGACCAGGCCTTTGAGTTCGCGCACGTTGCCGGGGAACGCATAACCGGACAGGTGATCCAGCGCCGCATCGGACCAACGCACCGCATCGCGCTGCAAGAACGAGCAGGCCTTGTCGGCGAAGTGCCGGGCCAGGTCGAGGATGTCGCCTTCGCGCTGACGCAGGGCCGGCAACTCAATCGGGAATTGCGCGAGGCGGTAATACAAGTCCTCGCGGAATTTGCCTTCACTCACCAGCACCGACAAATCCCGGTGCGTCGCGGCGATGATGCGTACGTCGATCTTGTGGGTGTCGTTGGAACCCAGCGGGCGGATCTCGCCCTCCTGCAACACGCGCAGCAACTTGGCTTGCAGCGACAACGGCATGTCGCCGATTTCATCGAGTAACAAGGTGCCGCCATTGGCCGCGTCGAACAGCCCGGCACGGTCGCGATCCGCGCCGGTGAAGGCGCCTTTGCGGTAGCCGAACAGTTCGCTTTCCAGCAGGTTCTCGGGGAACGCCGCGCAGTTCTGCACGATGAACGCCTGGGAACGGCGCGGGCCGCAGTCGTGAATGGCGCGTGCGACCACTTCCTTGCCGGTGCCGGTCTCGCCTCGCAGCAGCACGGTGTACGGGCTGTGCAGGACTTTGCTGATCAGCGAATAGGTTTCGCGCATGGCCTTGCTCTTGCCGATCAAGCCGTAACCACTGGCACTCGGGACGCTGGCCTTCAATGGCCGTGCATCACCGACCGGCTGACGCAGACGTTGCAGCAGATGCAGTTGGCCGAGCACAAACGAACCCAGTTGCCCGAGGGAATCGGCAAAGCCTTGCAGGTCCATGTGTCGGCGGCTGGCGCACAGCAGCAAACCTTCGACCGCCTTCTGCTGATTGACCAGCGGCACGCACAGCAGCGACTGCCACGGCGTGGCTTGCGGCGGCAGGAAGCTGGTTTCGTGCAGGCTGCCGCTCAGTTCGCCGAGGCTCACCACGCGGTTCTGGCACAGGGCAAATTGCAGCAGTTGTTCACCGTTGTAATCCGCCGGCAGGCTCGCCGATTCGCGCGGCTGCAGAATGCCGTTCAGGCACTCGGCGTTCATCCCCAGGCACGTGTGGGTCGCGTCCAGCAGGTACAGCTGCGTCAACTCGCAACCGCTGAGTTCCGCCAGCCCGCGCACGAAGTCACCCAGCAGCGCAGCGCCGTCCGCCGCGCGCGACAGGCTGGCGAACTGCGCCAGCAACGCTTCGGCATACACCAGCGGTTGCGGCACTTGAGTGAACATCACACCCACCTCAGGCGAACTCGCAGGTCACGCTGGCGCCGCCGTCGAGCGTCGCGTGGACGCGCTTGAGGCTTTCACCGGTTGCCATCGCGTCGAGCAAGCGGTCAGCCACCAGCGGCAGTACGTGCAGGTCCAGCAAGTGGTCGATCAGACGCGCGCCACTGTCGCTTTGGGTGCAGCGTTCGGCCAGGTGATCGACGAGGTCTTGCGAGTAGGTGAAATCCAGCTGACGACGGTTCAGGCGCTCGCCCAGACGACCGAGTTTGATTTCGATCAGCTCACGCAGCACCGGGCCGCCGACCGGGTAGTAAGGCACCACACGCATCCGCGCCAGCAGCGCCGGTTTGAAGTGCTTGCTGAGCACCGGCCGGATGGTTTCTTCGAGCACTTCGGCGGTCGGACGTGCGCCGTTTTCGCAGAGATCGCTGATGCGGTCGCTGCCCAGGTTCGAGGTCATGAGGATCAGCGTGTTGCGGAAATCGATCTCGCGCCCTTCGCCGTCGTTGGCCACGCCTTTGTCGAAGATTTGGTAGAACAGGTTGAGCACGTCCGGGTCGGCCTTCTCAACTTCATCGAGCAACACAACGGAGTACGGCTTCTGCCGCACGGCTTCGGTGAGCATGCCGCCCTCGCCGTAACCGACGTAGCCCGGCGGCGCACCGATCAGGCGCGAGACCGTGTGCTTCTCCTGGAACTCGGACATGTTGATGGTGGTGATGAAACGATCACCGCCGTACAGCAAGTCGGCGAGGGCCAGCGCGGTTTCGGTCTTGCCGACACCGCTCGGGCCCACCAGCAGGAACACGCCCACCGGTGCGTCCGGTTTGTTCAGGCCGGCAGCGGTAGCGCGCATCGAGCGGTCCAGTGCGTGAACGGCTTGTTCCTGGCCACGGATGCGGGTGCGCAGGTCGGTGGCGAAACTGGCGACCTTGGCGTTGTGTTCGCGGGCCAGTTGCGCCAGCGGCACGCCGGTCCAGGCGCTGATGACTTCGGCGACCAGACGCGGGCAGACTTCGAAGCTCACCAGGCGTTCTTTGACCTGAGCATCGGTCAGGGCTTTGTGTGTTTCGTTGAGCGCGGTTTCGAGGGACGCGACGTCATTCACCGTTTCGAGGGTTTCGATCACGGTGCCTTCGGCGTCTTCTTCAACCGTGACGGTCGGTTCGACGGCAGCCGCTTCGCGAGCCTTGGCCAGTTGCTGACGCAGATCCAACAGGCGCTCGGCCAGCTCTTTCTGCTCGGTCCACAGCGTTTCCAGCGCGACCATTTCGTCTTCGGCGGCGGCCAGACGATCTTCCAAAGCATCCAGCGCTTCGTGATCAATCAACAAACCGGCTTCAGCATCACGACGCAGCGCCTGACGCTGACGGCCACCTTCAGCCAGTTCGCCACGCAGGCGCTCAAGGCTTTCAGGGGCGGCGGCGAGGCTGATGCGCACGCGGGCGCAGGCGGTGTCGAGCACATCGACGGCTTTGTCCGGCAGCTGACGGCCCGCCAGATAGCGCGCGGACAACTCAGCCGCCGCCACCACCGCGTCATCGCGCAGGTAGATGCCGTGGCTCTTCTCGTAGACCTGAGCCAAACCACGGAGGATGGTCACCGCTTCGCTGACGGTCGGTTCGTGCAGTTGCACCGGTTGGAAACGACGAGCCAGGGCCGGGTCTTTTTCGAAGTACTTCTTGTACTCCGCCCACGTGGTGGCGGCGATGGTGCGCAACTCGCCACGGGCCAAGGCTGGTTTGAGCAGGTTGGCCGCATCGGAACCACCGGCATTGCCGCCCGCGCCGATCAACGTGTGGGCTTCGTCGATGAACAGGATGATCGGCTTCGGCGAGGCTTTGACTTCGTCGATCACGCCTTTGAGGCGACGTTCAAATTCACCTTTGACGCTGGCGCCGGCCTGCAACAGGCCCATGTCCAGCGACAGCAGCTCGACGCCTTTCAACACTTGCGGCACTTCACCGGCGGCAATGCGCGAAGCCAGGCCTTCGACAATCGCGGTTTTACCAACACCAGCTTCGCCGACCACAATCGGGTTGTTTTTGCGGCGACGGGCGAGGATGTCGACCATCTGCCGGATCGCGCCATCGCGGCACAGTACCGGGTCGAGTTTGCCGTCACGGGCCTGCTGAGTCAGGTTGTGGGTGAAGCGCTGCAGCAGCGATTCGCCCGGCACGGCGGGCTTACCGGTGGCCGGTTGCTCTTTCTGCGACAGGGCAAATTCTTTCAGGCGCTCGATGTTCAGCTTGGCCAGCAACGACTGGTAACGGCTGCCGGCGTAGCGCATCGGGTTGCGCAGCAGCGCGAGGATCAACGCGGCTTGCTCGACCTGGCTCTGGCCCAGTTCAAGGTTGGCCACCAGCAACGCGTCTTGCAGCCACTGCACCAGTTCCGGGGCGAACACCGGGTTGCGCGAGGCGCTGTGCTCGACCCGCGATTGCAGCGCGGCGCTCAGCTCGCCGGCATCCACTTCGGCGTCTTGCAACGCGCGTGCGAGCAGGCCTTGCGGGCGCTCCAGCAGGCCCAGCAGCAAGTCTTCGACGAGGATCTTGCTGCCGCCACGGGCGACGCAACGCTCGGCAGAACTTTCCAGATCACGACGGGTTTCGGCGTCCAGCGCCTGGATAAGTTGTTGCAGGTCTACGTTGATCATTGGTCATCTGTCCTTAATGAATTTTGCTGCCCAGGGTCACCACGCCGTCCGCTTTTTCGCGGCCCAGCCAACTGGTCCATCCCAGGCGACAGGCGTTCTGCTCACCGATGCGCAGTTCGCGGATTTCTTCCTGGCGCAACACCAGGCGAATGTCATAGTCGAGCGGGTCACGCAGGGTGAACCGCACCAGCGCGCACAACGGCTGGTAGCCGAAACCGATTGGCAGGAACTCGTGAAAGCGTTGCCAGTCGAGTTCGCGGATGTGAATGCGGAATTTGCCGCTGCGGTCGCGCACGTGTTCGCCCAGCACCAGGTCTTCGCCGAGCAGGCTGTTGGCGCGGCCCAGACGGTTGCGCTGCTCGTCGAGAATTTCCACGCGGCGCTCGATGCATTGCTCGATGGTCAGCTCGGCGTGCTTGAAGTAGTAACGCAGCACCGCTTCGATCAGCGCCGCCGAGTGCGCCCGCAAGCTGAGCAAACCGAGGTACGGCAGCAGGCGTTTCCAGTTCAGTTCCTGGGCCTTGCGGATCTCTTCGCCGCCAAGGCCGATCAAGGCAAACAGCTGCGCCGAGAACGGGTCGAGCGCACCGCTCTGGAAGCTGGCGCGGTAGCGGTATTTGCGCCAGATCGGCAGCATCAGCCGTTGCAGGCGATGGTGAAACAGATCGAGGAAGTTGCGGGTCGGGTTGCCGTCTTCGCTGTCGCCCAACGCCTGTTCGCCATAGAACGCTGGCAGCGGCGAACCGGAACCGACCAGACCGATCAGGTTGAACCGCAGGCGCGCACGCATGTGCCCGTGCTCTTGGAAAAACTCCACGCGATCAACGTCGCTGCCAGGGAAACCCAGGCTCGGGTTGGCCTGGAATTCCAGCTGGTCGTACAGGTCGTCTTCGCTCAGGTGCGGGTGGGCCTCGCGCAGCCGGTCAATCACCAGCAGCACGGCCTGAAACAGCGAGTACTCGCGTATTCCTCGGGTCAGTCCGCTTAAAGAAGCGGCTGCAGGCCCATACGTGGTGTCCATTGGTACACCTCTCCCTGTGTGCTTTTTACCCGCAGCTCGTGGTACGAATTGAGACTGGCGTAAAGCGCGAAAAACTCGTTGAGAACCGAAGCGAAAACGAACAAGTCGCCCTCGCCGATATACCCTTCCGGGTCGATGGTCAGCTCGGTGCGCAACCCGCGAACCGGCAACCCTCGGTGCAACCGGTCGACGTGGTGGTGCTTGATCGACTTGAGCCCGCCGAGCAGGCGCTTGCTGACTTTTTCCGCGTGTTGGTCGTAGTAGCGCGGCAAGTCGTAGGTTTCGAGAATCACCTTCAACGCATTGACGTCGGCCAGGGACAAATAGTTAAGCGACATGTTGCTGATCAACTTCCAGAGGAAGTCGCGGTTCAGCGGCGGCGCGAAACTCGACGTGGCCGGGGTGATGTTGCGGAAGCTCAAAAACTCCGGCGTCTCTTCGCAGGCCATGCAGATGTCGCCGAGCTTGAGCTTGCGCGGCAGGTTCTGGTTGGTGCACATCAGCTCGATCGACAGGGTTTCATGGGCTTCGGTGTGGCGGATGCCGAAGCTCAGGTAGGTGTCGAGGCCGTCGTGCAGCAAGGAGGAACGCTGGCGAATGCTGTAATGCGGACGGCTGTTGGGCACGTCGAAACTCGGGTCGTGCTCGAAGGATTCGAACGGCACGTACTCCTGATAACCGAGGCCGCCGGGCTTCCAGCCGGTCACGGTTTCCACCGAGAACACACCGCAATTTTGCAGATCGAATTCGGCGGGCAGCAGCAGGTATTCGTCCTGCTTGCCGTCGAGGCGGATCGGCAAGGCGTCGTGCTTGAACAGGTTGACGATGGGCGTGCAGTAGAGCTTCACGTTATCCAGCGTCGGACGCATGCGCATGATGCCGCTCTTGCGAATGTCGAAGCGCAATTCGAGGCCGCGCATCTGCTTGAGCGTGTCTTCCGGCAGGGCTTTGAGCAGGTCCAGACCGTTGATATCAACGAAGAGGAATTTGTCCTGGAAGGCGAAGTATTCCTGCAAGTAGCGGTAGCCGCGGAAGGTGTTCAGCGGATACGGGATCAACGCTTCTTCTTCGGCAAAACCCACCGGCTGCACACGGTCGCCGGGCATCTTGAACGCCATCGGCGTGCCGTTGACACCGTTGATGGGCTTACCGGCGCCGTCCAGCGGGATCAGCTCAATGCCTTCCAGATTGCGCAGCAGGCTCAGATACAGCATCTGGCTGATGTAGCGCTCACCGGCGAAGTGCAGACGCAGGCGACTCAGTTCCAACTCGCCGAGATGACCGTCAGCGCTCATCTCCAGACGCAGGCTCAACAGCGAACCGTCGCCCTTCACCGAGTAATTCAGCGCGGCCAGATCCAGCGGCAACACCTCGGTCGGGTAGCAGGTACGGAAGCGGCAACGCACGTCATCGATTGGCACGCTCTCGATCGGCGTATCGCGCTCGACCCTCAACGCAGGCCCCGAACGCTTCAACGGGTCGAACTGCAAAATGCTGAACGCTGGCAGCGGCCGCATGTAGTTGGGCCACAGCAGGTGCATCAGGGAATGGCTGAGCTCTGGCAGCTCGTCGTCGAGCTTCTGACGCAGGCGACCGGTCAGGAATGCGAAGCCCTCCAGCAACCGCTCCACGTCCGGATCTCGGCCGGCCTGGCCAAGGAAAGGCGCCAACGCCGGGCTACGCTCGGCGAATCGACGACCTAACTGGCGAAGTGCGGTGAGTTCGCTTTGGTAGTAGTGGTTAAAGGACACGGGGTACCTTCCTGGTGGTGGATCTCATGAAAAAACTGTCCTGTAGAGCGCGACTGTCAGACCGGA
Source organism: Pseudomonas sp. BF-R-01 (assembly GCF_019946615.1). Classification (NCBI taxonomy): domain Bacteria; kingdom Pseudomonadati; phylum Pseudomonadota; class Gammaproteobacteria; order Pseudomonadales; family Pseudomonadaceae; genus Pseudomonas; species Pseudomonas sp. BF-R-01. The sequence goes on along the minus strand of NZ_JAGYFX010000011.1, from coordinate 41,903 downwards.
AATGACGTAGCCGGAGATCAGCAGATAGGGCAAAAACACTACCCACACCACCATCATTACAAGCCCGCCAAGTTGCCCAAAAAGCAAAAGCCCCAGCCCACCGATCATCCACGGCACCGCGTAAAAAGGGATGAACATCAGCGGCGCACACCAGATTTTCTTCACGATCTGCTGTTCGGTTGCCCTGCTCAGCCCTCGGGTTGCCCACGCGGCAAAAGCGATATAGGCCAAGGCCCCGAACCCGAGGACGTGGATCGTCAGAAATTGCTTCCAGTCGAATACCCTCGGGTACCACACGGTTGACTCGAGATACATCAGAACCTCGAACGCGACGATCGGCACCCAGAGCGCCGCCGTCAGGAAGAGGCGTCGGCCCAGGCTGATCATGCAACCGTCCCTTGCATAGGGTTCACGGGCATCACTTGCCGAATCAGAGCTCGTCTTTCCCAACGCAACTCAATGACCTGCGTTACCAGAATCGCCAACAATGTCACGCCGCCCTGAGCCACTGTGTAGAAGAGCGCACGCAGCGGGTTGTCCGGCACCATGGTGAACAGAATCCAACTGACCATTACCGCGAGAACGCCCAGCTTGGCCCACAGGTTCGGGAACAGCGCCACCACCAGGTTCACCCCAAAAAAAATATTAATGAACATGTAATGAGCAATACCAATTCCCACGCCACGGGTGGTGAATCCGCCGTTGAACGCTTTATAGGCAACGACGACTGCATCGTTCAGGAACGCGTAGGCGAGGCATCCAGCGGCGTGGAAAGCCAAGCACATGGCAAAGCGGACGTAGATGTTCATGCTGGATTCAGGTTTCCGTACCAAGTGCCCACCCCATGCATGATGACGATACAAGCCAAAACAATGAGGCTTAGAAGGCGATGCATGCGCGATTCACGAACACGCCTGCTCATGGCGGTGATGAGCAGCACCAGACTCGCCAACGCCAGACAGCCGAACAAATCACTGTCAGCAACTACGGCCAGATACCCCTGCAAATCCATCGCTCCCATAATTACTCGCCCTTCGACTCTTCAGGCGTAATCTCAACGCTCTTTTGCTGAACTATTGCCACTTACGCCACCGGCTTTATTTTGCACTGTCATCTAACGGCGCACACTCTGAAATATTCCAACCTTCATACCCGGTTGAAGTTGGATAAATCGCATGACCATTAACCCACTGCGAGCGCTCATCTGTTGTGAACTCATTCTGCCAAAGCAACCACTCAGACGACTTTAGTAGTTCTCCTTCATCGGTATACACCCGAAAAAAAGCTTCGCTGGTGAACAGCTTCACAAACTTCCCAACAACACCAAACTTCGAATACTGGGGGATATATGAATTAATATAACAAGTCTTCGAGTCATTCCAGGTTGTTGAATAAACCATAGCTGCCGCGGCAGCTCCTTGCTTAACATACAACCAAGCGGAGCCCAGCGCACATAGTACCAAAACAATAAAAACCAGAGCTAACGGCATTTTTTTCATGATTACTTAGATCCAGAGCGCGATAAATATTCGTCAAAATCGATTGGACCAAGATGAATAATAAAAGACACGTCATACAACTTAACAGTCGTGTAAACCATCAAATCGCCACCCTTATTATGTAGTTTCCGATACCTATTAAAATGACCGTTGGTGACTTTGTAATATTCAACACCTGATTTTTCAATCACTGCAGGCTCAGTAAAATAGTCAATCGGGCCTGGCCGGATTACGCCCTCTGGCGACCAGTAGCCCAGCAGCTGGTCATCCCCTACGTTAAGAAAGTCGTAGGTATCTCGAACATAAAGGCCAACTTGCTCGACCTCGATCGCGGGGAATCCATGATCATTCTCGATAGTCCGAAATTTAGTGGCCGCGACCTTAATTACAAATGTTCCCAGTGCACCGTATACGTCGTCTAACGCATCAGTTGCTTTCTCCCAGTCCGACGCCCCAAACCTGATCAAGTTGAATTGGGAAATATCTTCTAACTCAATGGCGGTTTTATCGCTGTAATCCAGATATGCGCCTTTTAGCTTTTTCGACTTTGCGTCCAACAGCCCAAGTCGCTGAAGTCGAGTCATTAATACAACCAAGCCTCTCGACAGTTCATCAAGCGAGCCTTTAACTCTACCGGCACTTCCGTTGAATTCTGATGTTGAGGAAAAATCAGAAATATACTCATCAACCTTCGGCTTCACACGATCCGACGCGGTAAACAACCACTCGAACGGTATATCGGTTATCAGTTTTTCCGCACTCAAGGTACTCGCTGAAACATCGCCTTGTTTAACCGCCTTTGGCAGCTCATAGGGAGCACCGGAGAACCACTTACTCATGACACGAGCGGAAACCGTCCACCCCAATTTGTTCATAATTTTGGGGATGGAGGAAAGCGGAAACGTCTTGGCTTGAACGTTCTGGCCTTCTTTATTTTGAGCTGGAGTCAATGGAGCGGTAATAGGTGCGGGCATAACATGAACCTCAATAAATGGCGATGGAGCTTTGGGGCTCTAGCAACAAAGTGACCCCTTCAGCAATCGAGGAGCCAACGACCGAGGTTTTGCCTGCACTATCCGTGACACCGGTTATTTCTTTTCCAGAGTCCGTGCGGATTGTGTAAGCGCGATCCGCAACCGGTTCACCTGTTTCCGGATCAGTCACAACGAAGTGCTCGGTAAACGGCCACTTGATATCCACCGGCAACGGCGCCACAAACGGCACCGGCGAATGCGAATTCCCGATAATCACCGTCCCGGACCCGGCCGTAACCTTGTTGCCATGCGTCCCAACGGAATCCACCGTCGCAGCCGGTTTCCCGTTAATCAAAACCGTCGTCGCCAACCCGCCCGACATCGCACCACCACACGCCGAGGCATCACCTTGGCGGGCGGCCGCGAGGCCGTCGAAGAAGACGTCGCCGGAACCGGCGGCGATCGGGTTGGTGCCGTGGCCGGGGAGCGGGCAAGCGGTGGGGTCGGATACGCGTGCTGCTGGTTTGCCGGACATACGAATCTCCTTAAGTGACCTTTACTTGACCGCTGCCATCCAGGCGCGCGGCGAAACTGACCTGGCGCTTGAAACCATCAACTTCCAGCAGGCCTTCGATGCTGAAGGACAGGCGAAGCTGATCGTTGTCACGCGGCAGGGAGATGACACGCACGTTGCTCAGGCGCGGTTCGTAGGCTTCGATGAAGCTTTCGATGGCCAGGCGGGCCTGACTCAGGGAGTCGTGCAGGCTCAGGCGCATGTCATTGAGATCGGGTAGCCCGTAATCGGACAGCGTTTGCACGCTGCCCGCACGGGTGCTGAGCATCTTGGCCAGATGGGCAGCCACGGACGCCATGGCGGAGACCTCGCGGCTCCAGCCGACGCGTTTGTCCGCGTCGCCACCCAGGCGTTCGAAAAGGCTGCCGTATCCAGTCATGAGTTAGCTCCGCTTACTCTTTGTCCAGCTTGCCAACCAGCGACAGGGTGAAATCGGCACCCATGTACTTGAAGTGCGGGCGCACGTTCAGGCTGACGCGGTACCAGCCAGGCTCGCCTTCGACATCGCTGACGATGATCTGGGCAGCGCGCAGCGGACGACGGCCACGAACTTCGGCGCTCGGGTTTTCCTGGTCGGCCACGTACTGACGGATCCACTTGTTCAGTTCCAGCTCGAGGTCGGTGCGCTCTTTCCACGAACCGAGTTGCTCGCGCTGCAGCACTTTCAAGTAGTGAGCCAGGCGGTTGACGATCATCATGTACGGCAGTTGGGTGCCGAGCTTGTAGTTCAGCTCTGCTGCCTTGCCTTCTGCGCTGATGCCGAAGAACTTCGGCTTCTGCACCGAGCTTGCGGAGAAGAACGCCGCGTTGTCGGAGCCTTTGCGCATGGTCAGGGAAATGAAGCCTTCCTCGGCCAGTTCGTATTCACGACGGTCGCTGACCAATACCTCGGTAGGGATCTTGGTTTCGATTTCGCCCATGCTTTCGAAATGGTGCAACGGCAGGTCTTCAACCGCGCCACCGCTCTGTGGGCCGATGATGTTCGGGCACCAGCGGAATTTGGCGAAGCTGTCGGTCAGCTTGGTGCCGAACGCGTAGGCGGTGTTGCCCCACAGGTAGTGCTCGTGGCTGTTGGCGACGGTTTCTTTGTACACGAACGATTTGACCGGGTTCTCTTCCGGATCGTACGGGTTGCGCAGCAGGAAACGCGGCACGGTCAGGCCAATGTAACGGGAGTCTTCCGACTGGCGGAAGCTCTGCCATTTGGCGAATTGCGGGCCTTCGAAGTGATCTTTCAGATCCTTCAGGTCCGGCAGGCCGGTGAAGCTTTCCAGACCGAAGAATTTCGGGCCGGCGGCGGCAATGAACGGTGCGTGGGACATGCACGCAACGCTGGACACGTACTGCATCAGTTTCACGTCCGGCGAGCTTGGGGACATGAAGTAGTTAGCGATGATCGCGCCTACCGGCTGACCACCGAACTGGCCGTATTCAGCGGTGTAGATGTGCTTGTACAGGCCAGCCTGCATCACTTCCGGCGAATCTTCGAAATCGTCCAACAGGTCTTCTTTGGAGACGTTGAGGATTTCGATCTTGATGTTTTCGCGGAAGTTGGTGCGGTCGACCAGCAACTGCAGGCCACGCCACGACGATTCCAGGGACTGGAAGTCCGGGTGGTGGAGGATCTCGTCCATCTGACGGCTGAGCTTGGCATCGATCTCGGCGATCATGCGGTCAACCATGGCTTTCTTGACCGGCTCACCGTTGTTCTGCGGCTTGAGCAGCTCTTCGATGAAGGCCGACACACCGCGCTTGGCGATGTCGTAGGCTTCGTCGTCCGGCGTCAGGCGGGTTTCGGCGATGATGCTGTCGAGAATGCTGTATTCGCCGTTCTCGTTACTCTTTTGCTGCGCTGCACTCGTGCTCATGTTGGCTTCCTTGGCTGATGGAGACTCAGGCGTCCTGGGCTGCGGCGTTCAGGCCCAGCTCACCCAGTACGCGACCGCGGGATTCGTCGTCGGCGAGAACGCCTTCGATGGCTTTGCGGAACGCAGGCGCGTTACCCAGCGGGCCTTTGAGGGCCACCAGCGCGTCGCGCAGTTCCATCAGTTTTTTCAGCTCAGGCACTTGCTCGACCAGGCTGGCCGGGTTGAAGTCCTTCATCGAGTTGACGCGCAGTTTCACGGCCAGTTCTTCAGTGTCGCTTTCTTCCTGAAGACGGTTCGGTACGCTCAATGTCAGCTGCAGCTCTTGCTTGGCCAGCACCTCGTCGAAGGTCATCTTGTCGATGCTGATCGGCTTGCGATCTTCGACTTTGCGTTCGTCCTTGCGGTGGGTGTAGTCACCGATTGCCAGTAGTTTCAACGGCAGTTCGATCTCTTCCTGGGCACCACCGGTGGCAGGTTTGAACGTGACGTTGATGCGTTCCTTGGGGGCTACCGAGCCTTCTTTGGCCATGGCTTTTCTCCTTGCGGTTGTGGCCCTGGGGCCTATTCGAGTACCACTTCGAGATCGAGGTGGCACAGCCTGCGATAAATCTCTTCCTTGCGTTCACGTACGGCATGGTTCTGCGGCAACAACTCGCAGCAGCTATGCAGTAAATGCAGCACTTCCAGCGCAAGATCGGGCTCCCAGGCGTGCAGGCCTGAGTCCTGTAATGTTTGGTCGAGGGTTTCGAGTTGGGTCTTGGCCAGTTCGTATTTCTTGGCCATGAAGCACAGCCGCGCGAGGGCGAACTGCCAGAAGAACCTCACGCGCCCGCCGTTGGCGCTTTGCAGGCCCTGCTTGAGGATTTGCACAGCGGCCTTGAGGCCGTCCTTGCGCAGAATCGGCAGGACTTCTTCGAGCGCCAGCTCCCAGGCCGGCTGGGTGTCGGCGACTTCGACTTTGCGTGGCGCACTGGCGCTTTGCAGGTGCGGCATGACGTTGGCGCTGATCCAGGCGCGGGTGGCCGGATCGGCAAACGGCGCGCCGTCATGGAAACGCAATTCGACGATACCGGGCAGGCGCTGAACCAAAAGCGCGAAGTGGATTTCCACTTCGCGCATCGCCATTTCTGCGTTGAGTGCCTGGAGGCATTCCCAGACCATTCGCTGGCCATCGAACCAGAACGGCGCCTTCGCCAGGCTCGCCTCCAGTTCCACCAATAGGTCCGCGTATTTGCCCTGATCGTAACGGTCCTGATAGGCCTTGAGCTTGTCCGCCGGCAAACCGCGCAGCACGGTGATCTGCTCGGCATTACGTTCGGGGACAGCATCGATGGGCAACCACAACAGCGTGCGATTGAGGCGCAAGGCGCGCAGGTCGGTGGCTTTCTGCTTGAGCCACCAGGCGCACAGCGGCCGGGCGCTTTCTTGCTGCGCGCGCAGGGCTTTGTGGGCTTCTTTTTCGTTGTCGATCGGCGCGCCGGGCGTCAGCAGTTGCGTCGCGACTTGTTTGACCTGAGCCACGGCCGCACCCACCACGCCTGGTTCCGGCTGGTTGTCGGCGGCGCGTTGCACCATGTTTTTCAGACGGCGGGAGATTGGCAACAGCAACGGCGCGTCGTCACCCAGGTGCTCGGTGCACGCGGCGTCAAGGCCTTCCAGGTGTTCCACCAGACGGCGGAACATCGGCAACTGCTCTTTGATCGCGACGTTTTCGGTCAGCACCTGCTCAAGACGCGGCACCAGCCAACTGATCGCAGCGGAGCGCGTACGTGCCTTGTTCGGGTGGACTTCGGCCCAGTGGCTTTCGCACAGGTAGTGCAGCAAACCGAGGCCGGCGAGCAGGCCTTGGAAGGATTCGCGCTGGTACAGGGCCCAGGTCAGCCAGGCGCCGACGCGCAAATCCTTGGACTGGGTGCGCAGCAGGTTTTCGCTGTTTTCACGGATTTTCAGCCAGTCGATCTGACCGCTTTCGTGCATGGACGAGGCTTTGGCCAGCTCGCTTTCCAGTGACTCATATTCGCTCGAAAAGCGAACATCCTCGCCCGCGAAATTCTCTTTGGAAACAGAGGCTTTTGCGAGATCGAGGTAATGAGCAGAAAGTTTGCTTGAGTAGGACATCCATGGCCTTTAGTTTGGATTACGGTCATACGCTCATTGGAGTTCCAACGGCGTGAGACAGAATCAAAGAGCTGCGAAATGTCTCATCCAATTGAGATCGTGCTCTTTCAAAGTGGGCGCATCGTACTCACGATGATGGCCACTAGCAAGCACCCGATTAAACAATAAGACGAAGCGCGTTTATCTCTCGTAGGAGATCTCCCTATATGTAGCAAGGGGATCCCTGATGTCAGTTTAATAATTCAGCGCTCGACCCAACGCCCTGAAACCGTTGAGGTAGAGGCCTCCGACTCTTTCACCTGAATAAACCGCATATTCATTGCCGATTGCTCCCTTTGGCAGGCGCGCAGCATGCCAAAAACTAAAAAATATAAATGTAGGAGCATTCCGAAATGTTACGGGTATCGATGAACAAAACGACGAGTGACAACTGTCGATAAGAAAAGTGCCATCACTATGATGGCCACTTTGAATTTAAAACAAAGTTCCAAAATGGAACTTCGGGTATCTGGGAAATATCACACCACTCTTCAAGATCCTTCCTACATCAATACTTTGCATGCCTTGTTAGCGTGCCCGGCATTTTGGCGACTTAATCCGGGCACGTATGGCTCGGTTTCGCCGATTTTTTCTTTCAGCTTAAGGACGAGCGACTACGTAGCAAAAGGATAAGCGCATGCTTGCATCGGCCAACGTTGCCCACTTCACCCTCCTTATCCCGACGATTCGCAACGACTTCAAAGTGCTGGCCTTCGAAGGCACGGAAACCATCAGCGCCTTGTATTCGATTCAGGTTGACCTGGTCAGCGAGCATCCGGATTTCGATCTGGAAAGCTTGCTCAACCAACCCGCCTTTCTACAGTTCGGCCTCAACGGCGAGGGCATTCATGGCCATGTCACCAGGGTGTCCGTGGGCGAAGTCGGCAAGCGCCTGACCCGATATCGCATGCACCTGGTGCCGGCGCTGCATGACTTGCAGTTCAGTCACGATCAGCGAATTTTCCAGGGCCTGACGGCGCCGCAAATCATCGCTCAGGTACTCAAGGGGCACGGCATTCAAGCCGATGCATTTAGCTTCCACGTCAGAACGAGTCCCGAGCGCGAATACTGCACCCAATATGGGGAAAGTTGTTTTGAGTTCGTCCGGCGACTGTGCGCCGAGGATGGCATTGCGTGGCATCACCAGCACTCACGGGAAGGCCATGTGCTGGTGTTCAGCGATGATCAGACCGCCTTTGCGAAATTGGGCGAAACGCCCTACCTGCAAGGCGCCGGCATGGTGGCGGAGCATCCGGTCGTCAGCCAGTTTTCCATGCGTTACAGCACTCGCCCCAGCAAAGTCACCCGCCGAAACTACGACCCGAAACACCCGAGCTTGCTGCTGGAAAGTCGCTTCATCGCCGAGTTCAGCCCCGAGCTTGAAGACTATCGTTACCCGCTGTTTTTCGAGACCGAAAAGCACGGCAAACAGCTCACTCGGCAAGCACTGGAGCGGCACCGCGCCGACTATCAATTGGCCAAGGGCAAAAGCGATCAACCGTGCCTGCGCAGCGGCCACTTTTTCAGCCTGATGGATCACCCACGCGCCACGTACAACGACCTGTGGCTGTTGCTCAGCGTTACTCATATCGGCAAACAGCCGCAGGTGCTGGAAGAGTCAATCACTGACACCGAGGGCAGTTTTACCCAGGGCTACCAAAACAGCTTCAGCGCGATTCCCTGGGACGTGTTTTATCGGCCGCCGATGCCCGCACAACGCCCCGTGCTCGTCTGCCAGACCGCCCGCGTCACCGGGCCTGTCGGGGAAGAGATCTACTGCGATGAAGACGGTCGCGTCAAAGTCGAATTCCATTGGGACCGCGCTGAGCACAACAGCGAACAAAGCAGTTGCTGGCTGCGGGTGGCGTCCAGTTGGGCGGGGGATCATTTCGGCGCGGTGACCATTCCGCGCATCGGCATGGAAGTCCTCGTCACCTACCTCGAAGGCAATCCAGATAACCCACTCATAACCGGTTGCCTGATCAACAAGGTCACACCGGCGCCCTACCCCTTGCCCGAAAACAAAACCAGAACCGTGCTGCGCAGCCACAGCTCGCCGCATACCGGTGGCTATAACGAACTGTCGATCGAAGACCGCGCCGGGCTGGAGTTGATCTACCTGCGAGCGCAGCGGGACATGGAGCAGAAGGTCGGGAACGACAGCCGACTGGACGTGGGGAATGAGCGTCGGGAAGCGATCAAGGGCAACAGCATCGCGGTGCTTGGCGCGGAAGAACATCGCACGGTTACGGCGGATAGAAAGGTTCAGCTCAAGGCCAGCGACTATCTGCAAATTGCCGGGAGTAGCCACAACCAGATTGGCGAAGCGTGGGTGGTTGAGGCCGGTGAGCACGTTCATATCAAGGCTGGCGCCCATCTGGTGCTGGACGCGGGCGCCAGCATTACGTTGAAGGCCGGTGGTCACCACGTCGTGATCGATGCGGGTGGAGTGTTCAGCAGTAGCGAGGTTGAGGTCGGTGGTTCGCCGGGAACGGGGATGGCGGCGCATGCGTTGTTGCCGGGGACGGTCGCGGGGTTGTTGGCGGCGGTTGTGCCTGAGCCCCCGTCGTCGGAAGAGAATGAGTCGGATGAGCTGGAGGAGGAGGAGGAAGAGGTTGAAGAAGAAGGAATTACTTTACGTATTGGGGTGTTTTTTGATGGGACTGGGAATAATCGGTCCAACAGTGAAATGGTTGCCGGGTGTTATGCGCGGGATGTGAATCTGCTGGAGGAGGCTGAGGATATTCTGCAGTTTTGTCAGGCGAGGGGTTATGACGGCAAGGGGAATACACCGGATAACAGCTATGGGAATGACACGAGTAATGTGGCGAAGTTGTATGAGCTGTACACCGATGACAGTAAGCGGTTATTGGCTGTTGAAGAAACCATCGGGTACATCCCCGTTTATCTGGATGGCATCGGTACTAGCAGTGGCGAACAGGATTCACTTTTTTCACTAGCAACCGGCGTGGGTGAACACGGTGTATCAGCGCGGGTTGCGCAGAGTCCAACGCTTATTCTCGAAAGGGTTGAACAGTTCAAGCGATCCAATCCTGATCGAAAGGTTGAACGTGTCGAGTTCGATATCTTCGGTTTCAGTCGCGGTGCCGCAGCTGCGAGGCATTTTGCCAATGAAGTACAGAAAGGAGAGAAGAGTCCATTGGCGGCGCAGCTACCCGCCAATGCTACGTTGTTTACCGAGGAGTTTTCCTGGCGCGCCAACACCGATGCCTCCATCAACTTTATCGGCATTTTCGACACCGCTGCTGCAGTAGGCAGCGTGGCTGACGGCGACTTTAGCGTCCACGACGCCAATAACCCCGGGGTCAATTTGTACTTGGCACCCGATGTGGCAAAAAAGGTCGTGCATTTAGTGTCGCGGGACGAGCGCCGCCATAACTTTTCACTCAACAGCGCCGGCGCTGCTGATATCGAGCTGCCCGGCGTCCACTCCGACTTGGGTGGAGGGTATATACCCAACGTCATTGAACGAGTTTTGCTTAGCAAGCCGCGCTGCAGCCGCGACATGGAACTTTACGTGCCTTCCACAGCGTCAACCGCCTATCGTTGGGCTCAGCAAGAGCTAGGTCGCCTTCAGGATCAACTCAATCTGTATGGGCTGACATTGGAGGTGAAAACTTGGGCGGTGGAGATGATCAGCAACGCAAAAGGCGACAGATCCAATTCGAAGAATGTCTATGCGGCGGTCCACAGCGAGCGGATTGTGCGCAACGATTTGGCGTTGGTTTACCTGCGAATCATGCGCGAGTTGGGGGCCAGGCACGACGTCCCGTTCAAGGTCATTGACGAAGAGGATCAGACGTACGCATTACCAACAGAGCTGAAATCGATTGCCGAAAAATTGATGGCTTATGCGTTAGGCGAAACTCGCCGCACGAGCCTGAGCCTCGACGAAGAGGAGCTGCTGTACCGCCGCTATATCCATCTGTCTGCGAAATGGAACGCAGCCAAAGGCTGGAACAATAGTGACCTGAACATCGTGTTTATCGATCGCCCCGCCGAAAACTATAAACGCGTGGTGCATCCCAATGCTTAGGTGCTCACCCTTGCTTAAGTCCGGCTTTGCGTTGCTATTTGTGTTGTTGGGAGGATGTGCCTCTGTCGAGAGCAGATCATTACCTTATGACGCATGGAGCCTAGATTTTTTTTCGCCTGACTATATGGAAGTCTGGATCGAAACGGCCGGTGTCGTTGATATCAATGAGCGCGTGTTCCTTCGCGCGGGCAGCGGTATACCGGCTATGGGGTATCCACGAGCCATGAGCAAAGGCGTACCGTCCGAGTTCAGAGGTAAGCCAGCGGGATGGCGAGAAGATCCTGGAGGAAAAGGCCGGTATGTTACCGGGGCTGACCTGCCTCGTTTGGTCTATGTGCGCTGGCAGTCCATGGCAGAACCGCAGACCTACGGGGCCTACATCGAAATCCCCGAATCTGCGCGGAACACCATGCTCAAGGGTGAAAGAGCTTATTGCGGCGCGGTAGGCAAATGGAAAACCGATTACCGAAAGTTTTTGACTATCGGCCTGGCGCCAGGAGGAATCGCCAAGGTGTGGTTAGGTGGGCCTTGTCTTAAATCGACCGAAGTCACTCGAGTCCAAGGCACGATCAGTCCCAAAGGCCCCTACGGGGGAACGTCCAATGGAAAACATCGGCCGCTTTCAGAAGAGTCAAAAGCCTATATCGAAAAGTTCGGAATCCCCTATGGAAGTTGGTAAGGAACATCAAGATCGCAATGATTAAACGTCGCCAGAGAGCGCTTGTTTAAAACGCCTCAAGGTTACGTCCTGCAAGCTACAACACCTTGCGTCGTTGCCTACGGCTACGCCAGAATCCGCCGGCTTGTGCGCCTTGGGGGCGGTCGGTAACTTGGTTCGTGTCACTGCTCATCAGTGATCGGGTTTAGTCGCCCGGCTAGTCATCTACGGTTGCACAAGTGTCATCCTGTCAGGTGTTTGCCTGCACTTGATGGTGGCTGTGCGCATGGCGCCCTTGGGCGCGCCGGGTTTTGGTGACTTTACCGGTCGACTAACTTGCGCACAGCCGCCTCCCTTTCGTTTAGTCGCGAAATGGTCACGGCCCTACTATAGGAAAGTAACCATGTTCAAGGTCACACCAAACCCACCGGAAACCGATCCGATCTCCCCATACGAAAGCCCCGACTCAAACAAACTCAACGAAGCCGCCGAACGCGCCCTCGACCATCACTTCCCGCCAACCGAACCCAAACCACCGAAACGCAACGGCCAGCTCTTCAGCGTCTGCCCCGGCATCAACACCGAAGCCCTCCTCGCCAACGCCTCGGAAGACCTGCTGTCCATCAGCGCCATCGCTGCCGACCTCGCCGACGATGTGGACGGTTCACGCCGCTCCGTAGCCCTGGCGCTCAGCCGCATGGCCGACGGGGTGCATTTGTTGGTGGAGCGGGCGCTGGATCACCTCGATGATCCGGAAATGGCGGCGATTTTCGCCAGGCAACAAAGTCGAACCGGCTGATTCGCCACGCACGTAAACCTGTAGGAGCCGGCTTGCTGGCGATGGCGGTGTGTCAGGCGACATTGATGTTGGTTGATCGGGCGCTATCGCCGGCAAGCCGGCTCCTACAGTGATTGTTGTCAGCTCAAAAGATGGGGAGGCCCTTGTCACTGAATTGCTGCGGGGGGAGTGGGGAATTCGCTGGTACATAGGACTGTAGGAGCCAGCTTGCTGGCGATGGCGGCGTGTCAGGCGACATTGATGTTGGTTGATCCACCGCTATCGCCAGCAAGCCGGCTCCTACAAGGGTTTTGTGTTGTCTGATCCGTGGGCGCCCGGCATGAAACTCGTGGCCATAAAAAATGGGCACCCAACCTGGTTGGCGTGCCCATTTTTTGTTCCGCTCACCCGCTATGCGGGTGTCGGTGCGTGTTACGGATTAACGCTGTCTTTCAACGATTTGCCTGGCTTGAACGCAACGGTGTTGCTGGCCTTGATTTTGACGGGCTCACCGGTTTGCGGGTTTTTGCCGGTGCGTGCGCCGCGGTGGCGTTGCAGGAAGGTGCCGAAGCCGACCAGCGTCACGCTGTCCTTGCGGTGCAGGGCGCCGGTGATTTCTTCGAGAACGGCGTTGAGAACGCGGTTGGCCTGTTCTTTGGTGAGATCTGCTTTTTCCGCGATGGCGGCGGCGAGTTCTGGTTTACGCATTAGTGAAGCCCCTTTGACGGTTTTTTGTTGTTATGTCCGTGCTGTTCTCGTTGGAACAGCGCCCAAAGCGCCGCAGGTGCTCTACTCTGCGGCAGACGGGAGTGAGAATGGCACGCACGGAAGAGCCGCGCCAGTCTCGGCGCGACGTTTGTGGGGGCAAAAGCGGGGTGATTCCGACAGAACGACCGGTATTTACGCCAGCAGCGGTGGAAGTTCTTTGTTCAGTGCGAGTTTTTCCATCACCGCCGCGCCTGTCAGGGCATAACCGAGCAGTTTTCCGGCGGCATCGCGGCATAAAACCTTGATGTCAGCGCCCTGCCCTTCGACGGTCCAGACGCCCTCCAAACCCCGTGGTGGCGGCGAAACCACCAACGGGCAAACCGGCGTTTTGACGGTGATCGGCATCGCGCCGTAGCTCACCGCTGTCGGGTTGCCGGCGAGGGTTTGTGCCAGCGCTCTCGCACAGCTCATGAGGGGCATCACGTACAGCAAATTCAGCCCGTCGACTTCAGCGCAGTCGCCCAAGGCGTAGATGTTGGCGTGAGAAGTTTTCAGGTGGCGATCGACCACCACGCCGCGATTGACCTGCACACCGGCGGCGGCCGCCAGGTCGATGCGCGGACGCAGGCCGATGGCGGAGACCACCACGTCGCACGGGATGACCTGACCGTCCGATAGATGCGCTTCCAAACCCTCTTCAACACGCTGCAAGCGGTTGAGCACCGGCCCGAGGTGGAAACGTGCGCCGAGGCTTTCCAGCCCGGCCTGGACCGCAGCGGCTGCCGCCGGGTGCAACAGGGTCGGCATGACCTGTTCGCACGGTGCAACCAGCTGCACCTCGTAACCGCCAAGGATCAGGTCATTGGCGAATTCACAGCCGATCAGGCCGGCACCGAGCAACAGCACCCGACGTTTGCCGGCCGCTGCCGCACGAAAGCGCGCGTAGTCTTCGAGGTCGTTGATCGGGAACACGGCGTCCGCCGCATCACCTTCGATGGGCACGCGCACGGTTTCGGCGCCCCAGGCCAGGATCAGGTCGCGGTAGATCACTGATTCTTCGCCGATCCACAGGCGTTTGTGGCCCGGGTCGATGCCGCTGATGCGCGTGTGGGTGCGCACTTCGGCCTTCAGCTGTTCGGCCATGGCGCCGGGTTCGGCCATGCTCAGGCCGTCGGCGTCTTTGTTCTTGCCGAAGCCCGTGGAGAGCATCGGCTTGGAGTAGGAGCGCCCGTCATCGGCGGTAATCAGCAGCAGCGGGGTTTCGCTATCGAGTTTGCGAAACTCCCGGGCGAGGTTGTAGCCAGCCAGCCCGGTGCCGACGATCACGACAGGTGCGTTCATTCCTTACTCCTCTAAATGTCTTAGTTGATTTCGATCATTTCGAAATCCATCTTGCCGACGCCGCAGTCCGGGCACAGCCAGTCTTCCGGCACGTCTTGCCACAGGGTGCCCGGCGCAATGCCGTCATCCGGCCAGCCGTCGGCTTCGTTGTAGATCAGGCCGCAGACCACACATTGCCACTTTTTCATTCAGGTACATCCTCAGGATTCAGGCTTATTGCCGGCGCGAACGGTCGATGGTTGCAGCGCTGCCGTCCGGCTCAGGGCGTTTTGTACTGATCGGGCCCGGCAGATGCAAGCCTGTTCGACGCAATGGGGCGCCGGATCAATCAAAATCACCGACCGACATGGTAAGCTCGCCGCCTCATTTGCTGCCAATAATGACTCACTGTGCCGCACTCAAAACCTCCTTTCTGGCTTCCCCAAAGCCGACTTTCGCCGCTCCCCGACACGTCTACCCTCGACTGGTTGTTCGACGAAGGTTCGCTGACCCGACGGCTGACCCGTCTGTCGAATGACAGCTTCAGCGTCACGCCGCTTTTCGAAGGCTGGCAACCGCTGCGCGCGGACGAATGCGCGGCACTGGACCTGGCCGAAGACAGTGAAGGCTGGGTGCGCGAGGTGTATCTGCGCGGCCACGGTGAAGCCTGGGTGTTCGCCCGCAGTGTGGCGGCACGCAGCGCGTTGCAGGGCGACGGGTTGCACATGGACGAGTTGGGCAGTCGCTCGCTGGGCGAGTTGCTGTTTTGCGATCAGGCGTTTCAGCGTCGCGCCATCGAGGTTTGTCACTATCCTCAGGAGTGGCTGCCGGTGGAGTGCCGGGCACCTGAATTGTGGGGCCGTCGCTCGCGCTTCGACCGTGGCGCCTTGAGCGTGCTGGTGGCCGAGATTTTCCTGCCGACCTTGTGGCACGCCACCCGCGCCCATCCGGAGAACTGCTGATGTACCAGAGCCTGCTCAAGTCCCTGAACCGCTTGAACCCTCGGGCCTGGGATTTCATTCAGCTGACGCGCATGGACAAACCCATCGGCATTTACCTGTTGCTGTGGCCGACGCTGTGGGCGTTGTGGATTGCCGGTAAAGGTTCGCCGTCGCTGGCCAACGTGGTGATCTTCGTGCTCGGCGTGGTGCTGACCCGCGCCGGCGGTTGCGTAATCAACGACTGGGCGGACCGCAAGGTCGATGGCCATGTGAAACGCACCGAACAGCGCCCGCTGCCGAGCGGCAAGATCAGCTCCAAAGAAGCGCTGGTGTTCTTTGCATTGCTGATGGGCGTGAGTTTCCTGCTGGTGTTGTGCACCAATGCGCCAACGGTGTGGTTGTCGTTCGGCGGTTTGGCGCTGGCCTTCACTTACCCGTTCATGAAGCGCTACACCTATTACCCGCAAGTGGTGCTGGGCGCGGCGTTTTCCTGGGGGATGCCGATGGCGTTCACCGCCGAAACCGGTGAACTGCCGGCAGCGGCGTGGTTGCTGTGGATCGCCAACCTGCTGTGGACGGTGGGTTATGACACCTATTACGCGATGACTGATCGCGACGACGACTTGAAGATCGGTGTGAAATCCACGGCGATTCTGTTTGGCGAGGCGGACCGGGTGATCATCCTGACCTTGCAAGGGTTGGCGTTGGGTTGCCTGTTGCTGGCCGGGTCGAAATTCGAGCTGGGTGGCTGGTTTCACCTCGGACTGCTGGCGGCGGCGGGCTGTTTTGCGTGGGAGTTCTGGTACACCCGTGGCAAGGACCGGATGCGCTGCTTCAAGGCGTTCTTGCACAACCATTGGGCGGGGTTGGCGATTTTTGTGGGGATTGTTTTGGATTACGCGGTGCGGTGAGGCGGCTGACGCCTTCGCGGGCAAGCCTCGCTCCTACGGAAACGAGGCCGCCGTTTCGGATCGGGCTTACATCTTCGGCCCTTGGAGCACGTGCCAGACGTCCTTCACTTTGTCGCCCGTTTTGTCACCCGGTTTCGCGTCCTTCTTGAAGTAGTACAGCGGTTTGCCGTCGTAGGCCCATTGCATCGAGCCATCGTCACGCTTGATGACGGTCCATTTACCTTCAGCCTTGGCACCCGCCTCCGCCTTGAGCGGTGGCCAGTACTCTTCACACTCACCGGTGCACACCGACTTGCCGGCGGTGGTGTCCTTGTCGAACGTGTACAAGGTCATGCCCTTGTGGTCGACCATCATGCCGTCTTTCATCATCGCCGGCTCAGCCGCGAAGGCCATGGTTGGCAAGGAAAGCGCAGCCGCCAACAGCAGGGCTTTAAAGGAATGCGAGTATTGCTTCATGGAAACCTTCCTTTTGTGGTTGTCAGGATTCGGACTTAGAGAATAGATCAGGATCATGACAATCGCCGGGCGACTAAAATACTGTCACACGACTGCAATAATTCCGTTATCTAATGCGGCGCAAGACAGTTAAATGACAAGAGGATTAAAGGCATGGTTGGCAGGAGCATTCTGATCGTCGACGACGAAGCGCCCATTCGCGAAATGATCGCCGTTGCGTTGGAAATGGCCGGCTATGACTGCCTGGAGGCCGAAAACTCGCAGCAGGCCCACGCGATCATCGTCGACCGCAAACCGGACCTGATCCTGCTCGACTGGATGCTGCCCGGCACCTCCGGCATCGAACTGGCCCGCCGCCTCAAGCGCGATGAGCTGACCGGGGACATCCCGATCATCATGCTCACCGCCAAGGGCGAAGAGGACAACAAGATCCAGGGCCTGGAAGTCGGCGCCGACGACTACATCACCAAACCGTTTTCCCCTCGTGAGCTGGTTGCGCGCCTCAAAGCCGTGCTGCGCCGCGCCGGCCCTACCGATGGCGAAGCGCCGATTGAAGTCGGCGGCCTGCTGCTGGACCCGATCAGCCACCGCGTGACCATCGACGGCAAACCCGCCGAGATGGGCCCGACCGAATACCGCTTGCTGCAATTCTTCATGACCCACCAGGAACGCGCCTACACCCGTGGCCAGTTGCTGGATCAGGTCTGGGGCGGCAATGTGTATGTAGAGGAACGCACCGTCGACGTGCACATCCGTCGCCTGCGCAAAGCCCTCGGTGATGCCTACGAAAATCTGGTACAAACCGTGCGCGGCACCGGCTACCGGTTTTCCACCAAAGCCTGATTCAGCCCTTTCCCGCCCGACAAGCTGACAAGGACGCGCGTTCAAGTGAACCAAAACTGGCATGGCACCCTGATTCGCCACATGCTGCTACTGGTCACCGCCTGCCTGGTGATCGGCCTGATTACCGGCTACTACGGCTGGAGCCTCGCTGCGGGCCTGGGCCTTTACCTGGCCTGGACCCTCAAGCAATTGCTGCGTCTGCACGAGTGGCTGCGCCTGCACAAACCCGATGAAGCGCCGCCCGATGGCTATGGCCTGTGGGGCGAAGTGTTCGACAGCATCTATCACCTGCAACGCCGCGACCAACGCGTGCGCGGACGCCTGCAAGCGGTGATCGACCGGGTCCAGGAATCCACCGCCGCGCTGAAAGACGCGGTGATCATGCTCGACACCGACGGCAACCTCGAATGGTGGAACCGCGCCGCGGAAACCCTGCTCGGTCTCAAGACGCCGCAGGACAGCGGCCAGCCGGTGACCAACCTGGTGCGCCACCCGCGCTTCAAGGAATACTTCGAGCAGGACAGCTACGCCGAGCCGCTGGAAATCCCTTCGCCGATCAATGATCGACTGCGCATTCAGCTGTACATCACCCGTTACGGCAACAACGAACACTTGATGCTGGTGCGCGACGTGACACGCATCCATCAGCTGGAACAGATGCGCAAAGACTTTATCGCCAACGTTTCCCACGAACTGCGCACGCCGCTGACGGTGATCTGCGGGTATCTGGAAACCCTGCTCGACAACGTCGATGACGTGAACCCGCGCTGGACCCGTGCCCTGCAGCAAATGCAGCAGCAAGGCGGGCGCATGCAGACGTTGCTCAACGACTTGCTGCTGCTGGCCAAGCTGGAAGCCACCGATTACCCGTCGGACAACCAGCCCGTGGCCATCGATGGCTTGCTGCAATCGATCAAGGGCGACGCTCAGCAACTGTCCGGGCAGAAAAACCAGCGCATCACCCTGGAAGCCGATCCGACGATTCTGCTCAAGGGCAGCGAAGCCGAATTGCGCAGTGCGTTTTCCAACCTGGTGTTCAACGCGGTGAAATACACCCCGGCCGAAGGCAATATCCGCATTCGCTGGTGGGGCGACGAGCAAGGCGCGCACCTGAGCGTGCAGGACTCCGGCATCGGTATCGACAGCAAACACCTGCCGCGCCTGACCGAACGGTTCTACCGCGTCGACTCCAGCCGCAACTCCAACACCGGCGGCACCGGGCTTGGGCTGGCAATCGTCAAACACGTGCTGCTGCGCCACCGCGCACGGATGGAAATCAGCAGCGTGCCGGGCCACGGCAGTACATTTACCTGCCATTTCGCGCCGGCCCAGGTCACCAAATCCCGGGTCATCAGCACGGCCGACTGATACCGGCCAGCATTCGCCACTAGGCAAGCACCCGGTCAGCCGCTACATTGGCTGACTTGTGCCTGCCTTTCAGGCACCGCATTGACCCCCTTTTCGAATACACGGAACCCGCAAAACTCCATCATGGACCCTTCCCCTGGCTTGACCCTCGCAACACTCTTTGCCGACTTCGGCATGATTCTTTTTGCTCTGATCCTGGTGTTGCTCAACGGATTTTTCGTTGCGGCGGAATTTGCCATGGTCAAACTGCGCTCGACCCGGGTCGAGGCCATCGCTGATAAAAACGGCTGGCGCGGGCACATCCTGCGCACCGTTCACAGTCAGCTCGATGCCTACCTGTCGGCCTGCCAATTGGGTATCACCCTCGCCTCCCTCGGCCTTGGCTGGGTCGGTGAACCGGCGTTCGCACACATCCTCGAACCGCTGCTGGAAGCCGTCGGCGTGCAGTCGGCCGAAGTGATCAAGGCCGTGTCGTTCTTCGCCGCGTTCTTCGTTATCTCGTACCTGCACATCGTGGTGGGTGAACTGGCGCCGAAATCCTGGGCCATCCGCAAACCCGAATTGCTGTCGCTGTGGACCGCCGTGCCGCTGTACCTGTTCTATTGGGCGATGTACCCGGCGATTTACCTGCTCAACGCCAGCGCCAACACCATCCTGCGCATTGCTGGCCAGGGTGAACCCGGCCCCCATCACGAGCACCATTACAGCCGTGAAGAACTGAAACTGATCCTGCACTCCAGCCGTGGCCAGGACCCGAGCGACCAAGGCATGCGTGTATTGGCCTCGGCGGTGGAAATGGGCGAGCTGGAAGTGGTCGACTGGGCCAACTCCCGCGAAGACCTGGTGACGCTGGAGTTCAACGCGCCGCTCAAGGAAATCCTGGCGATGTTCCGTCGCCACAAGTTCAGCCGTTATCCGGTGTACGACAGCGATCGCCAGGAGTTCGTCGGCCTGCTGCACATCAAGGACCTGCTGCTGGAACTGGCCGCGCTGGACCACATTCCCGAGTCGTTCAACCTGGCTGAGCTGACCCGACCGCTGGAACGCGTGTCGCGCCACATGCCGCTGTCGCAGTTGCTGGAACAGTTCCGCAAAGGCGGCTCGCACTTCGCACTGGTCGAAGAGGCCGATGGCAACGTCATCGGCTACCTGACCATGGAAGACGTGCTGGAAGTGCTGGTCGGCGACATTCAGGACGAACACCGCAAGGCTGAGCGCGGGATTCTCGCGTACCAGCCGGGCAAGTTGCTGGTTCGCGGCGATACGCCGTTGTTCAAGGTCGAACGTCTGCTGGGCATTGACCTGGACCACGTCGAAGCCGAAACCCTCGCCGGTCTGGTGTATGAATCCCTGAAACGGGTGCCGGAAGAGGAAGAAGTGCTGGAAGTTGAAGGTTTGCGGATCATCATCAAGAAGATGAAAGGGCCGAAGATTATTTTGGCCAAGGTGTTGATGCTGGATTGAGCCCTACCCCTGTAGGAGCCGGCTTGCTGGCGATGAACGATAACGCGGTTTCACATGACACCGCGGCGCTGCCATCGCCAGCAAGCCGGCTCCTACAAGGAAGGCGTCAGCCCAGGCACCGCATCACTGTTTGCCCAACGCAAAGTTGGGCAATGCCCCCACCGGTTGATTGAACTGGTACGGAATCGACACCAGCCCCATCCCCGTATTGCGCTGCACCACGAAATGCAGGTGCGGCCCGCTGCTGTTGCCGGTGTTGCCCGACAGCGCCAGCGGACTGCCCACCGACACCCGCTGCCCCTCGCGAACACTCACCGAACCCCGCTTGAGGTGCAAGTACACGCCCATCGTCCCGTCATCGTGCAGCACCCGCACGAAATTGCCTGACGGATCGTTGCCGCGCCCGGTCTGGGCGTTCTCGGTTTTCACCACTACCCCGCCCCGCGCGGCAATGATCGGCGTGCCCTCAGGCATCGCGATATCCATGGCGTAGCGATTCTTGGGGCCGAAGTGGCTGTACTGGCCATTGGCGCCCTGGCTCAGCCGAAACGGTCCGCCGCGCCAGGGAAACGGGTATCGATAGGCCATGGCGGCTCCTGAGGGATCACCCAGGAAGTATTCAAATCTGGGGGTGTACGCGAGCGGCCTTTCAGCCCGCGTCGCCGTGAGCAGCGCCAGACGAATGCTGCTGCGCGCCGGCATGACCCGGCGAATCGGCCGGCTCGGCGCACCGCTGACGTTCTGCAGCCCGGCAAAGCTCAACTCGATCTGTACCGGCGCGTACAGGTCGTTGCGCACGTACACGCTGTCCACGCCTTTTTTCTTGGTGATGACGAGGTACACCTGACGCTCAAGGTGCTCGACCATGCGATCACGAAAAGTGAACACCTTGGAGCCTTTCGTGGGGCGGTCGCTGTAGGAGACCACACCATTGGCATCGGTGGATTTGTAGATGGTCATGGCCATGGCCGTAGAGGACGCCATGAACAGACCACAGCAAAACAGCAGGCGCGCGAGCATGGGCAGGATTCTGTCGAGTAAGGCCTGGGGATGAGCCTAGCAGCTGCAATGGACCCGGGTAGTCGGCAGATGTTTCAAAATGGGCTGTTGCGCAGATGTGCGGTGTATGTGATGGCCCCATCGCTAGCAGGCTAGCTCCCACAGGGAAATGCATTCCAATGTGGGAGCTAGCCTGCTAGCGATGGCGGACTGTCAGGCGACGAAGGTTATGCGCCTGGAACGAAATGCTTCTGCGCCGTACCACGTGCTATCAAACGGGAGATGTAATCCAGTTTCTGCGCATCCTGGTCGACAAAGCGGAACGTCAGTTGCAGCCATTCGCTGTCGGGTTTCTGCTCGTGGGCGACGATGGCGTGCAGGTAACCGTTCAGGCGGGCGACTTCAGCGTTGTCGCCCTGCTCCAGATCGAGCACGGCGCTGTCGAGCACTTGCGGCAGGGCTTCGCTGCGTTTGACCACCAGCAGCGCTTCCTTGAGGCTCAACGCCTTGATCACGCATTGCTGAATGCCATTGGGCAGGCGCAATTGGCCTTGGCCGCGACCACCGGTAGGCGCTGCAGACGCCGCCGGTGCTTTTACCGGCGGGCTGTTGAGCAGGCCACGGGACGGGGCAGCCGCCGCGGGTGCTGGCGCGGGGGCAGCGGCGGCAGGTCGGGCAATCGGTGCAGCAGCAGGTGCAACGCTGGCCATGGCAGGCTTGCCGCCGGTCAACGCGCTCAAGGAATCATTGCCGAACGCCGAGTTCATTTTGGTTGGCGCGCTGTTCATCAAGGTGTCGAGCTTGCCGACCTTGTTCAGCGCCTGCTTGACCTTGGTCAGCAGTTGTTCGTTGGTGAACGGCTTGCTGACGTAGCCGGATACACCGGCCTGAATTGCCTGGACGACGTTCTCTTTGTCGCCACGGCTGGTCACCATGACGAAGGGCATGGTCTTGAGGTTGTCCTGCTCGCGGCACCAGGTCAGCAGTTCCAGGCCGGACATTTCCGGCATTTCCCAGTCGCACAGGACCAGGTCGAACGCTTCCCGCGCCAGCAAGGCCTGAGCCTTCTTGCCGTTGACCGCGTCTTCGATCCGGATCCCCGGGAAGTAGTTGCGCAGGCACTTCTTCACCAGGTCACGAATGAACGACGCATCATCCACGACCAATACACTGACCTTACTCATCCATCACCCCTTTAAAAAATCCCGGCAAGCATACCGCTTTACTGATGGCGCATCGCCATAAACCTTCAGTCACGCCGGGACTTTTCGTTCGCGGGTGCTGCATTCAAATTCACAAACCCGTAAACAAAAACGCCCGGCCAAAAGGCCGGGCGCTTTACTTGGGCAATCTTACTTATCGTCAACTTTGCCCGGAACATTAGCGGTTTCACCACTTGTGCCTTCAACTTCTTCTTTCATGCGCTTGAGGCCCAAGTGACGCACGTCGGTGCCGCGCACCAGATAAATCACCAGCTCGGAAATATTGCGCGCGTGGTCGCCGATGCGCTCCAGCGAACGCAGCACCCAGATGATGCTCAAGACCCGCGAGATAGAGCGTGGGTCTTCCATCATGTAGGTGGCGAGTTCACGCAGGGCGGTCTTGTATTCGCGGTCGATGATCTTGTCGTACTGCGCCACCGACAACGCCAGGTCGGCGTCGAAACGGGCAAACGCGTCCAGTGCATCGCGAACCATGTTGCGCACCTGGTCGCCGATGTGGCGCACCTCGACATAGCCGCGCGGGGCTTCGCCTTCTTCACACAACTGGATGGCGCGACGGGCGATCTTGGTTGCTTCGTCACCGATGCGCTCAAGGTCGATCACCGACTTGGAGATGCTGATGATCAGACGCAAGTCGGACGCGGCCGGCTGACGACGGGCCAGAATGCGCAGGCATTCTTCGTCGATGTTGCGTTCCATCTGGTTGATCTGGTCGTCGATCTCGCGCACTTGCTGGGCCAGGCCGGAGTCGGCCTCGATCAGCGCGGTGACCGCGTCGTTGACCTGTTTCTCGACCAGCCCGCCCATGGCCAGGAGGTGGCTGCGCACTTCCTCGAGCTCAGCGTTGAACTGCTGGGAGATGTGATGGGTAAGGCCTTCTTTGCTAATCATGTTGGCGTCCTTGGAGCGTCCGGTAAGGTGCGGTGGACCGCAGCGTCAGTTCAGTGAGCAACAACAGCTTCCTAGCCGTAGCGACCAGTTATGTAGTCTTCGGTCTGCTTCTTCGCCGGATTGGTGAACAAGGTGTCGGTGTCGCCGAATTCCACCAGTTTGCCCATGTACATGAACGCCGTGTAGTCGGAAACCCGCGCGGCCTGTTGCATGTTGTGGGTCACGATGACGATGGTGAATTTCGATTTCAGTTCGTAGATCAGCTCTTCGACTTTCAGCGTCGAGATCGGGTCGAGTGCCGAGCACGGTTCGTCGAGCAGCAGCACTTCCGGTTCCACGGCGATGGTGCGCGCGATCACCAGACGTTGCTGTTGACCACCGGACAGGCCGAGTGCCGACTCGTGCAGACGGTCTTTGACTTCGTCCCACAGCGCCGCGCCTTTCAACGCCCACTCGACGGCTTCGTCGAGGACGCGCTTTTTGTTGATGCCCTGGATGCGCAGGCCGTAAACCACGTTTTCGTAAATGGTTTTCGGGAACGGGTTCGGCTTCTGGAACACCATGCCGACACGACGACGCAGCTCGGCTACGTCTTCGCCCTTGCGGTAGATGTTGTTGCCGTAGAGGTTGATTTCACCTTCTACGCGGCAGCCGTCAACCAGGTCGTTCATGCGGTTGAAGGTGCGCAGCAGCGTGGACTTGCCGCAGCCGGACGGGCCGATGAAGGCGGTCACGCGCTGTTTCGGGATGTTCATGCTGACGTCGTACAGCGCTTGTTTGTCGCCGTAGAACAGGCTCAGGCCCGGCACTTCAATGGCCACGGTTTCCTGCGCAAGGCTCAGGCTCTGTTTGTCGCGGCCCAGGGCAGACATGTTGATGCCGTGGGTATGTGTTTCGTGCTGCATGGGAAGCTCCCTGTGCTGACAAATTCGGTTCGGTTGTCCGCTGGCCTCACATAATGGGCCAGCGGTGTTGCCGTCCTGTAGGAGCGAGGCTTGCCCGCGAAGGCGTCCTTGAAATCGCCTTCGCCGGCAAGCCTGGCTCCTACAGGGAGCGGCGCTAAATTAGCTATCCAGCGCTTTGTATTTCTCGCGCAGGTGGTTACGGATATAAACGGCCGACAGGTTCAATGTCGCGATCACCAGCACCAGCAGCAACGCGGTGGCGTACACCAGCGGTCGTGCGGCTTCGACGTTCGGGCTCTGGAAGCCGACGTCATAAATATGGAAGCCCAGGTGCATGATCTTCTGATCAAGGTGCAGGTACGGGTAGTTGCCATCCAGCGGCAGCGACGGCGCCAGTTTCACCACACCCACCAGCATCAGCGGCGCCACTTCACCGGCGGCACGAGCCACGGCGAGGATCATGCCGGTCATCATCGCCGGGCTGGCCATCGGCAGCACGATCTTCCACAAGGTTTCCGCCTTGGTCGCGCCGAGGGCCAACGAGCCTTCACGCACGGTGCGAGGAATCCGCGCCAGGCCTTCTTCGGTGGCCACGATCACCACCGGCACCGCCAGCAGCGCCAGGGTCAACGAAGCCCAGAGCAGACCCGGCGTACCGAAGGTCGGTGCCGGCAGCGCTTCAGGGAAGAACAACCGGTCGACCGAGCCGCCCAGCACGTAAACGAAGAAGCCCAGACCGAACACGCCATAAACGATCGCCGGAACGCCCGCCAGGTTGTTCACGGCGATGCGGATAATCCGCGTCAGCGTGTTCTGCTTGGCGTATTCACGCAGGTAAACCGCCGCCAGTACGCCGAACGGAGTCACGATCATTGCCATGATCAGGGTCATCATCACGGTGCCGAAGATGGCCGGGAAAATCCCGCCTTCGGTGTTCGCTTCACGCGGGTCGTCGCTGAGGAATTCCCAGACCTTGCTGAAGTAGAAACCGATCTTGGTCATCGTACCCATGGCGTTCGGTTGATAGGCGTGAACCACTTTGCCGATGCCGATTTCAATCTCTTTGCCGTTGGCATCGCGGGCCGTCAGGCTATCGCGATTGAACTGGGCGTGCAGGTCGTTCAGGCGTGCTTCGATGTCCTGATAACGTGCGTTCAGCTCGGCGCGCTCGGACTCCATGTCCGCTTGCGCGGTGGCATCGAGCTTGCCGGCCAGTTCCAGTTTGCGACCGTGCAGACGGATGCGTTCGAGGCCTGAGTTGATCGCGCCGATGTCGACTTTTTCCAGGGTCTTGAGCTGAGAGGCGAGCTGATTGACGCGGGCAACACGGGCCTGCAACTCAGGCCACGCGGCTTCGCCTTCAGCGATGACCTTGCCGTCCTGCTTGACGTTGACCAGGTAGCCGTAGAAATTGCCCCACTCGCGACGCTCGATGGCCATCAGCTCAGGCGGCGTCTTCTGGTTGGTCAGCCACTCGCCGACGATCCAGGTGAAGTCGTTGCCGTTCAAGTCACGGTTGCCGACCTTGATCAGCTCGCGGGTCATGAACTCCGGGCCTTCGTCAGGCACCGGCAGCCCGGCGCTTTTCAGGCGCGCACGCGGCACTTCTTCTTTCTGCACCACTTCGCCGATGACCAGGTGATTGGCCTGGCCCGGCACGTCGTAGCTGGCGTGAATCAAATCCGCCGGCCAGAAGTGACCCAGACCGCGCACGGCAATCACCGCCAGCAGGCCAATGGTCATGATGACCGCGATGGACACCGCGCCACCGCTGATCCAGACGCCGGGGGCGCCGCTCTTGAACCATCCATTCAGGGAGTTCTGTTTCACAGACTTCTACCTTTCTTAAAGCGACGAGTATTTCTTGCGCAGACGCTGACGAATCAGTTCTGCGAGGGTGTTCATGACGAAGGTGAACAACAGCAGCACCAGCGCCGAGAGGAACAGCACGCGGTAGTGGCTGCCGCCGACTTCCGATTCGGGCATTTCCACCGCGACGTTGGCCGCCAGGGTGCGCAGACCTTCGAACAGGTTCATTTCCATGACCGGGGTGTTACCGGTGGCCATCAGCACGATCATGGTTTCACCGACCGCGCGGCCCATGCCGATCATCAGCGCCGAGAAGATGCCCGGGCTGGCGGTGAGGATTACCACGCGGGTCATGGTCTGCCACGGCGTGGCACCGAGGGCCAGGGAACCGAGGGTCAGGCCACGCGGCACGCTGAACACGGCGTCTTCGGCGATGGAGTAGATGTTCGGGATCACCGCGAAGCCCATGGCCAGCCCGACCACCAGTGCGTTGCGCTGGTCGTAGGTGATGCCCAGGTCGTGGGAGATCCACATGCGCATGTCGCCGCCGAAGAACCAGTTCTCCATGAACGGGCTCATGTACAGCGAGAGCCAGCCCACGAACAGGATCACCGGGATCAGAATCGCGCTTTCCCAACCGTCCGGCACTTTCAGGCGGATGGACTCAGGCAGGCGGCTGAAGACGAAGCCGGCCACCAGAATGCCAATCGGCAAGAGCATCAGCAGGCTGAAGATGCCCGGCAAATGCCCTTCTACATACGGCGCGAGGAACAGACCGGCGAAGAAACCGAGGATCACCGTCGGCATCGCTTCCATCAGCTCGATCACCGGCTTGACCTTGCGGCGCATGCCCGGGGCCATGAAGTACGCGGTGTAGATCGCCGCGGCAACGGCCAGTGGCGCGGCCAGCAGCATGGCGTAGAACGCGGCTTTCAGGGTGCCGAAGGTCAGCGGAGACAAGCTCAGCTTCGGTTCGAAATCGGTGTTGGCGGCGGTCGATTGCCAAACGTATTTAGGCTCGTCGTAGTTCTCGTACCAGACCTTGCTCCACAGCGCGCTCCACGACACTTCCGGGTGCGGGTTGTCGAGCAGCAGCGGTTGAATCTTGCCGCCGGCCTCCACGATCACGCGGTTGGCCCGTGGCGACAGACCGAACAGGCCCTGGCCTTCCACGACCTGGTCCACCAGCAAGGTGCGGTGCGCGGTGCTGTGGAATACGCCGAGCTTGCCGGAAGCGTCCAGGGCGATGAAGCCTTTGCGACGCTCTTCGGCAGTGATTTCAACGATTGGCGTGGTGCCCATCTGGAAGGTGCGGATCTGCTTCAGGCGCAGTTCGCCATCCGGGTCGCGAGCCATGAACCACTGGGCCAGGCCACCTTTGGAGTCGCCGAGGATCAGTGAGATACCGCCCACCAGTTGGGTGCTGGCGGTGATCTCGGCTTCGCCGTTTTCGAGCAGCTTGTAGCGACCGTTGAGGCTCTTGTCGCGCAGGCTGAACACGTCGGCTTGCGCACGACCGTTAATCACATACAGCCACTGCTGGCGCGGGTCGACGAAGATGTTCTTCACCGGCTCGGTCATCTGCGGCAGGTCGATGCGCTTCTGCTCGTTGGTGATTTCGCCGGTCATCATGTTCTCTTCGCTGGTCAGCGACAGAACATTGAGTTGCGAACCGGTGGAACCGACCAGCATCAGGGTCGAATCGGTGGCGTTGAGGCTGACGTGCTCCAGCGCACCGCCCGCCTGGTTCAGCGCAATCGGGGTTTCGCCGTACGGATATTCGACGGCCGGCGAGATAGTCTTCTTGCCGTCCGGGTAGCTGACTTTATAGGTGTGACGGAACACCAGCGCCTGGCCATTGGAGAAGCCCACCGCCACCAATGGATGGCCCGGTTGGTCTTCGCCGATGGAGGTCACGGTAGCGCCGGCCGGAACCGGCAGATCGACGCGCTTGAGTTCGGCGCCACTGTCGATGTCGAAAAACAGTGCCTGCCCTTTGTCGGAAACCCGCATAGCGACCTGGTTCTGCTCTTCCAGGGAGATCATCAGCGGCTTGCCGGCGTCCTGCATCCAGGCGGGCGTGATGGATTCCTTGGCGGTCAGGTCGGCACCCTGGAACAGGGGCAGGACGACGTAGGCAAGGAAGAAGAAGATCAGCGTGATCGCGCCGAGAACGGCAAGGCCGCCAACGAGGACGTACCAGCGGGTCAGGCGATCTTTGAGCGCGCGGATGCGGCGCTTGCGTTGCAACTCAGGCGTATTGAAATCAATTCGCTTGGGGGGATTTGTAGTCATGGTGGAATTGGCCAGATCATTCATGCGCACACCCTAGCGATCCTGTATGACAGAAAGATGACAATGCAGTGACGCAACAAATCCGCCGCCAGCGGGAACTGGCAGTGGATCAAAAATATGGGGAGGCCGGGTCGCCGGAAATGGCAACCCTGAGCCTTGTAGGTGCGAGGCTTGCCCGCGAATGGGTCGTCACATTCAGTATCAATGTCGACTGACCCACCGCGTTCGCGAGCAAGCTTTGCTCCTACAGGTCCGGGATCAACCCGGACCTAGGGTTTTACTTTTTTGCGACTTCAGCGCCGCCTTCTTGCAGACCCAGGTCAGCCAGTGCTTTTGCAGCAACTTTGGCCGGCAGTGGGATGTAGCCGTCTTTCACTACAACTTCCTGGCCCTGTTTGGACAGAACCAGTTTCACGAACTCGGCTTCCAGCGGGGCCAGAGGCTTGTTCGGGGCTTTGTTGACGTAAACGTAGAGGAAACGCGACAGCGGGTATTTGCCGTTCAGGGCGTTTTCTTCGGTGTCTTCGATGAAGTCCTGGCTGCCTTTCTTGGCCAGGGCCACAGTCTTCACGCTAGCGGTCTTGTAGCCGATGCCCGAGTAACCGATGCCGTTCAGCGAGGAGCTGATCGACTGCACGACCGAAGCCGAGCCTGGTTGTTCGTTGACGTTTGGCTTGTAGTCGCCTTTGCACAGGGCTTCTTCTTTGAAGTAGCCGTAGGTGCCGGATACCGAGTTACGACCGAACAGTTGAACCGGCTTGTTGGCCAGGTCGCCGGTCACACCCAGGTCACCCCAGGTTTTCACGTCAGTTTTAGCGCCGCACAGACGAGTGGACGAGAAGATCGCGTCGACTTGTTCCATGGTCAGGTGCTGGATCGGGTTGTCCTTGTGAACGAAGACGGCCAGGGCGTCCACGGCAACCGGGATAGCGGTTGGCTTGTAGCCGTACTTCTGCTCGAAGGCAGCCAGTTCGGTGTCCTTCATCTTGCGGCTCATCGGACCCAGGTTGGAGGTGCCTTCAGTCAGCGCAGGTGGCGCAGTGGCGGAGCCAGCGGCCTGAATCTGGATGTTTACGTTCGGGTATTCTTTTTTGTAGTTCTCAGCCCACAGGGTCATGAGGTTGGCCAGGGTATCGGAGCCGACGCTGGACAGGTTGCCCGACACACCAGTGGTCTTGGTGTAGCTCGGGATAGCAGGGTCAACAGCGGCGAACGCGTTGGCAGTCGCAACGCCAGCAGCGACAAAAGTCATTGCCGCCATCAAACGCTTCAGTTTCATGCCTTACTCCTAGCAGATAGAGTGTGTTAGTCGGGGCCAAGTATCAGCAGGCCGTGTGAACACTCTATGGCTGAAATATGACAATTGGATGAAAGGCCAGTATTCCGTGTTTCAAAGTGATTCCGCGTTATCGTTCATCGCCGGCAAGCCGGCTCCTACAAGGGTTGTTGTAACGACAACGATCAACTGTAGGAGCCGGCTTGCCGGCGATGAGGCCTGTACTAGCGCCCCTTCTTCCAGAGATAACCGCCGACCACAATCCCGACGCCACAAATGATCGCCACGTAATACGCAGGCCCCATCGGGCTCTCCTTCAGCAGCAACGTCACCACCATCGGCGTCAGGCCACCAAAAATCGCATAAGCCAGGTTGTAGGAGAACGACAGCCCGCTGAAGCGCACCACTGCCGGAAAGGCTTTGACCATCACGTACGGCACCGCACCAATGGTGCCGACCAACAGACCGGTCAGGGAATACATCGGGAACAGCCAGTCCGGGTGGTTGAACAGGCTGTGATAGAAGGTCCACGAACTGATCAGCAGCGCGGCACTGCCGAACACGAACACCCGGCCCGCGCCGAAGCGGTCAGCCAACGCGCCGGAAGCCACACAACCCAGGCTCAGGAACACAATCGCCAGGCTGTTGGCCTGCAACGCGGTGGTCGGTGCGAAGTGGTAAACCGTCTGCAGCACGGTCGGGGTCATCAGGATGACCACGATGATGCCGGCGGACAGCAACCAGGTCAGCAGCATGGAAATCGCGATCGCGCCGCGATGGTCACGCAATACGGCACGCAGCGGCACTTCTTCGGCCAGGGCCTTGCGCAGTTGCAGCTCAGCGAAAACAGGGGTTTCGTGCAGCCAGCGGCGCAGGTAAACCGAGAACAGGCCAAACACACCACCGAGCAGGAACGGGATCCGCCAGGCGTAATCCGACACTTCCACCGGGGTGTAAATGCTGTTGATCGCGGTGGCGACCAGCGAACCCAGAAGGATCCCCGCCGTCAGACCGCTCGTCAGGGTGCCGCAGGCGTAGCCGATATGCCGTTGTGGCACGTGTTCGGAAACGAAGACCCACGCGCCGGGCACTTCACCGCCAATCGCTGCGCCCTGAATCACGCGCATCAGCAGCAACAGGATCGGCGCCCACATGCCGATCTGCGCGTACGTCGGCAGCAAACCCATGATCAGCGTCGGCACCGCCATCATGAAAATACTCAGGGTGAACATCTTCTTGCGACCCAGCAGGTCGCCGAAGTGCGCCATCACAATGCCGCCCAGCGGACGCGCCAGGTAACCGGCGGCGAAGATGCCGAAGGTCTGCATCAGGCGCAGCCACTCGGGCATGTCGGCCGGGAAGAACAGCTTGCCGACCACCGTGGCGAAAAACACGAAGATGATGAAGTCGTAGAACTCCAGCGCACCGCCAAGGGCGGACAGCGATAAAGTCTTGTAGTCATTGCGGGTCAACGGACGTGCGGGCTGGGTCGGCTGCGCGATGCTCGAGGGCGCTGTGGTCATGGCAAGGCTTCTCTTATAGTCGGATCTGCAACCTCAACAACGCTGGCGGAGGCTTGGGCAGGTCCGGCACGATAGCAAATTGTTCGAAAAAGCACATAGAGGTGCGTATTTGACGGTCAAAATGAGAACCGGACGGTCGTCTCGGAGTCTACCGACCGATATACTCGGGATCTTGCAACAGTTTGAAAGGGTTGCTGTGCGAAGACGCTGCTGGCCTACCAGTCGATTTCGCAGAGTTTCCCTTTAGGCGCCTTACGAAAAACGTGACGAACGTAGTATGTTCGGGGCTGAATCGTTTTTTCTGAGACGGCTATTCACCTGAAGTACCAATGAAGAGTCACGGGTCAGAGGCACCCCCGGAATGATAGAGCTCGAACAAGAAGATCCAATCCCGCAAGGCGACCTGGCCCTGCAAATCACCGCGCTTCCGCGTGAAACCAACGGTTTCGGCGATATTTTCGGCGGCTGGCTGGTGGCGCAGATGGATTTGGCCGGCACCGCAATGGCCAGCAAAGTCGCGGGCGGACGCGTGGCGACCGTGGCGATCGACCGTATGGCGTTCCTGGTTCCGGTGGCGGTGGGCGCTCAGCTCTCCTTCTATACCCAGGCACTGGAAATCGGCCGCAGCTCGATTCAGATGATGGTCGAGGTCTGGAGCGACGATCCACTGTCCAGCGAGTGGCGTAAAGTGACTGAAGCCGTGTTTGTGTTCGTGGCCATCGACGGCAGCGGTCGCACCCGTTCGGTTCCGCCACGCGCACGTTAAACACGGCGAGCGTTTTGCGGTCCATTGCAGTCATTGTTCCTGATCGAGAATTGCCCCATGAGCACGCCCAACGTTGAAGCCGTGAAGCTGGATGAACTGAACTGCTGGCGCATCCGCCACGGTCAGGCCGAATTGCTGGTCGCCCAGCAAGGTGCGCACATCCTCAGTTATCAATTGGCCGGCCAACCGCCGCTGATCTGGCTCAACGATGAGGCCGTGTTCAAGACCGGCAAGAACATCCGCGCCGGCGTGCCGGTGTGCTGGCCGTGGTTCGGCAACCTTGCGCGCAACCCGCAGAGCGTTCAGGCGATGCGCGTCAGCAACGAACCGCCGAGCGCCCACGGTTTTGTACGGGCGATGGACTGGGAACTGGGCGGCATCGAAACAGAAGGTGAAAGCCTGAAGGTTGAGTTCGTCCTGCCCTACCCCGATGGCGGCTTCCCCGGCTGGCCGCATCAGGTGGATTTGAAGTTGAGCATTCGTCTGGATGAGCAACTGCACATCAGCCTGACCAGCCACAACCAGGGCTCGGAAAAAGTCACGATCAGCCAGGCGCTGCACAGCTATTTCGCGGTCAGCGATGTGCGCAATGTGCATGTTGATGGGCTGGATGGCTTGAAGTACATCGAGACGCTGGAAGACTGGAAAACCAAGACTCAGACCGGCGACCTGCGTTTTGCCGGCGAGACCGATCGCATCTACCTCAATACCCCGGCGAAGCTGAGCATTGTCGACCCGGCCTGGGAACGGCGCATCGAGCTGACCAGCAGTGGTTCGCGCTCGGCGGTGATCTGGAACCCGTGGATTGATCGCGCAGCGGCGTTCAGCGACATGGCCGATGATGGCTGGCAACGGATGCTGTGCATCGAGACAGCGAATGTGATGGATGATGTGGTGACGCTGGCGCCGGGTGCGAGCCATACCCTCGGCGTAAGCATCGCCAGCGCACCGCTATAAGCAACACCGCAAAACCAAATGTGGGAGCGAGCCTGCTCGCGAATGCGTCGTGTCAGACACCATTGATGTTAACTGACACACCGCTTTCGCGAGCAGGCTCGCTCCCACAGTTTTGACCGCCTACAAATCCGATTCCTTCACCACACGCACTTGCGCCGCATCCAGCGCATACGCTGCATCGGCCAGGTCGTTGTTGACCTTCTCGATCTTCAACGTGCCGGTCACCCACAGCGGCGTGTAGATATCATTGAGCTTCAACCCTTTCGGATAACGCACCAGCACCAACTGGTTAGGCGGCGGTGGCGGCACGTGGATGCAGGCGCCCGGATACGGCACGAGGAAGAACAGCGTGCTGCGGCCCTTGGCGTCGGACTCCAGCGGCACCGGATAACCACCGATGCGGATGTTCTTGTCGTTCATCGACGCCACGGTCTTGGTCGAGTACATCACTGCCGGCAAGCCCTTGCTCTGCTTCATGCCACCCTTTTCGGTAAAGGTGCCATTGGCTTCGGGGGAGTTGTGATCGATTTCGGGCATGGCCTCGAGGGCTTTCTGGTCCGACTTGGGCATCAGTTCGAGCCAGTCGGTTTCCGGCAGTTCGCCGGCATGGGCAAGGCCCGAACCCAGTAAAAGGACAGTCAACAGAAGACGGCGCATGGAGGTGCTCGGTAAAGGAAGGACGATAAGTCGCCGAGCATTCTAGTCCTCCCGGACTGCGCAGCCGAGAGGACTTTGTCGCCTGAATCAGTTCTTTTTGATCAAGCCGTAGATCACCAGCAACACCACGGCGCCGACCAGCGCACCGATGAAGCCCGCGCCTTGGCCGGCCTGGTAGATGCCCAGGGCCTGACCGCCGTAAGTGGCCGCCAGCGAACCGCCGATACCGAGCAGGATGGTCATGATCCAGCCCATGCTGTCATCGCCCGGTTTCAGGAACCGCGCCAGCAGGCCAACGATCAAGCCGATAAAGATGGTTCCGATAATTCCCATGGCATTTCCCTCTGAGTAAGTGGCTATGCAGAAGCCTAGTCAGACTTTCGCATCCTGCCATGAGAGAACGGCGGCCCCTGAATGGTTCCGCCGCTGCCACATGAAACTATTTATTCGGCGATGAGGGCTTCGACCTTGAGGATCTGTGCCGCCAGCGTCTCGCGGTCCGCGCAACGCAGGTTGGCGTGACCGACCTTGCGGCCGACCTTGAACGCCTTGCCGTAGTGATGCAGATGGCAATCGGCGATGGCCAGGACCTTTTCGGTGTCCGGCACTTTACCGATGAAGTTGAGCATCGCGCTCTCGCCGACCTTGGCGGTCGAACCCAACGGCAGGCCGGCTACGGCGCGCAGGTGGTTTTCGAACTGGCTGCACTCGGCGCCTTCAGTGGTCCAGTGCCCGGAGTTGTGCACGCGCGGGGCGATCTCGTTGGCCTTGAGGCCACCGTCGACTTCAAAGAACTCGAACGCCATCACGCCAACGTAGTTCAACTGCTTGAGCACACGGCTGGAGTAGTCTTCGGCCAAGGCTTGCAGCGGGTGGTCGGTGCTGGCCACGGACAGCTTGAGGATGCCGCTGTCGTGGGTGTTGTGAACCAGCGGGTAGAACTTCGTTTCGCCATCGCGGGCGCGCACGGCAATCAGCGACACTTCGCCGGTGAACGGCACGAAGCCTTCCAGCAGGCAGGCAACGCTGCCCAGTTCAGCGAAGGTGCCGACCACGTCTTCAGCAGTGCGCAAGACTTTCTGGCCCTTGCCGTCGTAACCCAGGGTGCGGGTTTTCAGCACGGCCGGCAGACCGATGGAGGCCACGGCGGCGTCCAGATCGGCTTGCGACTGGATGTCGGCGAACGCCGGGGTCGGAATCCCCAGGTCCTTGAACATGCTCTTCTCGAACCAGCGGTCACGGGCGATGCGCAGGGCTTCGGCGCTCGGGTAGACCGGAACGAATTGCGACAGGAACGCCACGGTTTCAGCCGGGACGCTCTCGAACTCGAAAGTCACCAGATCGACTTCATCGGCCAGTTGGCGCAGGTGATCCTGATCGCCGTAATCGGCCCGCAGGTGTTCGCCCAACGCGGCTGCGCAAGCATCCGGCGCGGGGTCCAGGAAAGCGAAGTTCATGCCCAGCGGAGTGCCCGCCAGCGCCAACATGCGACCCAACTGGCCGCCACCGATTACACCGATCTTCATCGTCAACAACCTCAGGCGATGCGTGGGTCTGGATTGTCCAGGACGCTGTCTGTCTGCTCAGCGCGGAAAGTCTTCAGCACTTCGTGGAACTGCGGGTGCTTGGCGCCGAGGATGCTCGCCGACAGCAGCGCGGCGTTGATCGCGCCGGCCTTGCCGATGGCCAAAGTGGCAACCGGAATGCCTGCTGGCATTTGCACGATAGACAGCAGCGAATCGACGCCCGAGAGCATCGCGGACTGCACCGGCACGCCCAGCACCGGCAGGTGGGTCTTGGCCGCACACATGCCTGGCAAGTGGGCCGCGCCACCGGCACCGGCGATGATCACCTCGATGCCACGCGCCTCGGCCTCTTCGGCGTACTGGAACAGCAGGTCCGGGGTGCGGTGGGCAGAGACCACTTTCACCTCGTAAGGGATGCCGAGCTTTTCCAGCATATCGGCGGTGTGGCTAAGGGTGGACCAATCGGACTTGGAGCCCATGATCACGCCAACCAGTGCACTCATCGTCGTGCCTCTTCTCTCTGGGCGCCCGCAGGCGCGTCAAAAAACAACAAGCCACGCAAAATGCGTGGCTTGATTGTACGAAAAATGGCCGGTCGTAACCGGCCGAAGGCCGCGCAGTATACCTCAATGAAGCAGATAAACAGCCCCCGATGCGACCATCTGTCATACGGCGCAAAACCCCGGTTTTATTGACCTGAAGGTCAATCCCCAATCCCTTGTAGGAGCCAGCTTGCTGGCGATCAATGCGACGCGGTTTTTACTGACACACCGCGTTGCCTGGATCGCCGGCAAGCCGGCTCCTACAGTCCGGTGGGGGTCTGGGCGGCGCCGCCTTCGAGTTTGCGCCACAACAACCGTACGTTGGCCTTGCGCACCAACGCGCAGCGGTACAAACGAATTTCCAGCGGCACATGCCATTGCGGGCCGCCGCAGACCACCAGTTCACCGCGGGCCAGTTCGGCACGCACACTCAGTTGCGGCACCCAGGCGATGCCCAACCCTTCCAGCGCCATGCTTTTCAGGCTGTCGGCCATGGCGGTTTCATACACCGTGGTAAACCGCAGCGCACGCTGGCGCAGCAAGCCGTTCACCGAACGCCCGAGAAAGGCGCCGGCGCTGTAGGCGAGCAACGGAACGCTGGCTTCGCCTTCCAGATCGAACAGCGGCTTGCCGTCGGCATCTGCTGCGCACACCGGCAACATTTCCGTGTGCCCAAGGTGCAGCGACGGGAAAATTTCCGGGTCCATCTGCATCGCGGCGTCCGGGTCGTAGAACGCCAGCATCAAGTCGCAACCGCCTTCGCGCAAGGCATGCACCGCGTCGCCAACGTTGGTCGCCACCAACCGCGTGGCGATGTTCAGCCCTTCATTGCGCAATTGCGCGATCCAACGCGGAAAGAAACCCAAAGCCAAGGAGTGAGCCGCCGCGACCTGCATCACTTCACCCTGCCCGCCCTCCAGGTGATGAAGATGACGCAGCACTTCGCCGAGCTGTTCGACCACGGTCCGCGCGGTGACGAGGAACAACTGCCCCGCCGCCGTCAGCTCGATCGGCGTGCGCGAACGATTGACCAGTTGCAGCCCCAGCGCGGCCTCAAGGCTGCGGATCCGTCGGCTGAACGCCGGCTGAGTCACGAAGCGGCGTTCGGCAGCCTGGGAGAAGCTGCGGGTGGCGGCCAGAGCACTAAAGTCCTCAAGCCATTTGCTTTCCAGATTCATCAAGTCCTCCCGGACACGCACCAAATTAGGTCACACGTTCGCCACAGACACGGCGTCACACGGGCATTATGCCGAATATGCATAGGCCAGTGTTTAACAGCATTGGCCGAAAATTCTCTACAAGCCTAGCATTTGCGGTGTTCCGGCACAGACCGGGTCCATATTGAGATGATTTCTATCATGTCCTCCGCTGCATCATTCCGCACAGAAAATGACCTGCTTGGCGCTCTCGAAGTACCGGCTCAAGCGTATTACGGTATCCAGACCCTGCGAGCGGTGAATAACTTCCGCCTTTCGGGCGTTCCGATTTCGCACTACCCGAAACTGGTTGTCGGCCTGGCCATGGTTAAACAGGCCGCTGCTGACGCCAACCGTGAGTTGGGTCACCTGAGCGAAGCCAAGCACGCTGCCATCAGCGAAGCCTGTGCACGTTTGATCCGCGGCGACTTCCACGAAGAGTTCGTGGTGGACATGATTCAAGGCGGCGCTGGCACTTCGACCAACATGAATGCCAACGAAGTCATCGCCAACATCGCGCTGGAGGCCATGGGTCACCAGAAAGGCGAATACCAGTACCTGCACCCGAACGACGACGTGAACATGGCGCAGTCGACCAACGACGCCTACCCGACCGCGATCCGCCTGGGTCTGCTGCTGGGTCACGACGCTCTGCTGGCCAGCCTCGACAGCCTGATTCAGGCATTCGCGGCCAAGGGTCAAGAATTCAACCACGTCCTGAAGATGGGTCGTACCCAGCTGCAAGACGCCGTGCCGATGACCCTGGGTCAAGAGTTCCGTGCTTTCGCCACCACGATGGGCGAAGACCTGGCCCGTCTGAAGACGCTGGCCCCGGAACTGCTGACCGAAGTGAACCTGGGCGGCACCGCGATCGGCACCGGCATCAACGCCGACCCGCGCTATCAGGCCCTGGCCGTACAGCGTCTGGCGCTGATCAGCGGTCAACCGCTGGTTCCAGCCGCCGACCTGATCGAAGCCACATCCGACATGGGCGCCTTCGTGCTGTTCTCCGGCATGCTCAAGCGTACCGCGGTCAAGCTGTCGAAGATCTGTAACGACCTGCGCCTGCTGTCCAGCGGCCCACGCACCGGCATCAACGAGATCAACCTGCCGGCGCGTCAGCCAGGCAGCTCGATCATGCCAGGCAAGGTCAACCCGGTGATCCCGGAAGCCGTGAACCAGGTTGCGTTCCAGGTCATCGGTAACGATCTGGCGCTGACCATGGCAGCCGAAGGCGGCCAACTGCAACTGAACGTGATGGAGCCGCTGATCGCTTTCAAGATCCTCGACTCGATCCGCCTGCTGCAACGCGCCATGGACATGCTGCGCGAGCACTGCATCGTCGGCATCACCGCCAACGAAGCGCGCTGCCGTGAACTGGTCGAGCACTCGATCGGGCTGGTCACCGCACTGAACCCGTACATCGGCTACAAAAACGCCACCCGCATCGCCCGTATCGCCCTTGAAAGCGGCCGTGGCGTGCTGGAACTGGTGCGCGAAGAAGGCTTGCTCGACGAAGAAATGCTCGCCGACATCCTGCGCCCGGAAAACATGATTGCTCCGCGTCTGGTTCCGCTTAAAGCCTGAACCGACGCGTTACTTGTAGCACCGCTCACCAGGTCGAGGGACTAGACACCTCTCACCTTTTGAGGGCTTGGGGATTTACTCCCCAGGCCCTTTTTTTTAACTCTTTTGCAACAACCCAGAACCTGTAGGAGCGAGCCTGCTCGCGAAGATCGTTAACGATAACGCGGTTAATCTGATGCCCTGTGGTGTCCTTGCGTTTTTCGCGAGCAGGCTCGCTCCTACAAGAGCCCGGCGCCGGTAACGTCGGGTGTTTCAAAGGCTTCGCTTCACCGAATGCACCACAATCGTGCAGACGGACGGCACTGTCATCGGTATAGTGCCGCCCCTCTTCGCGTGAGCGGTCGTCGGTAACGAGGCCCAAACCCATGCGAAACCCGAACTAATAACAAACCCGCAATATGAAATCGGGACGAACCTTCGCCTCGCCTGTTGTGCCGTGCGCACAGCGGTGTAACGCGATGTTTCCGACCGCCCAGCATTTGCCTACACAAAAAAAACAGCGAGGAATAATCCATGCTCGAAGTCATTAACGACTTCCTCTCAGGGAAAGTACTGATCGTGCTCATTGTCGGGCTCGGTAGCTACTTCACGATCCGCTCGCGTTTCGTTCAATTGCGTCACTTCTTCCACATGTTCGCGGTGTTCCGCGACAGCCTCAAAAGCAGCGCCGGTCAACTCAGCTCCTTCCAGGCCCTGATGCTCAGCCTCGCCGGCCGCGTCGGTGCGGGCAACATCGCCGGTGTCGGCATTGCCGTGACCCTCGGCGGGCCAGGTGCGGTGTTCTGGATGTGGGTGACCGCACTGGTCGGCATGTCCAGCAGCTTCTTCGAATGCTCCCTCGGCCAGCTCTACAAACGCGCCGACGCCGACGGCACTTACCGTGGCGGCCCGTCCTATTACATCCAGCACGGTCTGCAGAAACGCTGGTTGGGCATGATCATGGCGTTCCTGCTGCTGATCACCTTCGGGTTTGCCTTCAACGGCCTGCAATCCCACGCCGTGACTCACTCGCTGAACAACGCGTTCGGCTTCGACACCACCTGGACCGGTCTGGCCCTGGCGGTGTTGCTGGGCCTGGTGTTCATCGGCGGGATCAAGCGCATCGCCAAGGTCGCTGACCTGTTGGTGCCGGTGAAAACCCTGGTGTACATCGGCGTGACCATCTACGTGATCGTGCTGCAATTCGACCACGTACCGGCGATGCTGATGACCATCGTAAAAAGCGCGTTCGGTCTGGACCAGGCCTTCGGTGGCCTGATCGGCAGTGCCATCGTCATGGGCGTGAAGCGTGGCGTGTTCGCCAACGAAGCAGGCCTGGGCAGTGCACCGAACGTAGCGGCCGTGGCGTCGGTTGAACACCCGGTGTCACAAGGCGTGGTTCAGGCGTTCAGCGTGTTCCTCGATACCTTCGTGATCTGCACCTGCACCGCGCTGCTGATCCTGCTTTCGGGTTTCTACACCCCGGGCTTCGAAGGCGACGGCATTGCCCTGACCCAGAACTCTCTGGCCGCCGTGGTCGGTGACTGGGGCCGGATGTTCATCTCCGTGGCACTGGCGCTGTTCGTGTTCACCTCGATTCTCTACAACTACTACTTGGGCGAGAGCAACCTGCGCTTCCTGATCGGTGAAAACCGCAAGGCGCTGATCGGCTACCGCGCGCTGGTACTGGTGTTGATTTTCTGGGGTGCGATCGAGAACCTCGGCACGGTGTTCGCGTTCGCCGACATCACCATGACCCTGCTCGCGTTCGTGAACCTGATCGCGCTGTTCCTGCTGTTCAAGGTCGGCATGCGCATCCTGCGTGACTACGATGACCAGCGCGCTGCCGGCATCAAGACCCCAGTGTTCGATTCGAGCAAGTTCCCGGACCTGGACCTGGATCTGAACGCTTGGCCAGCCAACCCGCCAGCGGTTGCCACCAAGGCTGAAGCTGAAGCGCAAGGCGTACCCGCAGCGCAACGCTGATCGGTTAAAGTGCGAAAAACCCTGTAGGAGTGAGCCCGCTCGCGATGAGGGCGTGTCAGGCGACATTAATGCTGGCTGATAGACCGCTATCGCGAGCAGGCTCACTCCCACAGAGGAACTCATCGTTCTCGGAGCATCTCCATGAATTCCTCGACCTACCCTGCCGCCCAGCACGTCATGGTGCTCTACACCGGCGGCACCATCGGCATGCAAGCCAGCGAACACGGCCTGGCTCCGGCCTCCGGTTTTGAAGCGCGGATGCGTGAATACCTGCACAGCCAGCCTGAGCTGGTGGTGCCGCAGTGGCGCTTTCGCGAGATGTCGCCGCTGATCGATAGCGCCAACATGTCCCCGACCTATTGGCAGCAACTGCGTGAAGCAGTGGTCGATGCCGTCGACGTTCAGGGCTGCGACAGCGTGTTGATCCTGCACGGCACCGACACCCTCGCCTACAGCGCGGCGGCCATGAGCTTTCAATTGCTCGGCCTGAATGCGCGGGTGTGCTTCACCGGTTCGATGTTGCCGGCCGGCGTGACCGACAGCGATGCCTGGGAAAACCTCGGTGGTGCTCTGGTTGCTTTGGGCCAAGGTCTGGCGCCGGGTGTGCATCTGTACTTCCACGGCGAGCTGCTGGCGCCAACCCGCTGCGCGAAGGTGCGCAGTTTCGGTCGGCATCCGTTCAAGCGCCTGGAGCGTCAAGGCGGCGGAGCGAAGGCCCCGTCACTGCCCGCAGCGTTGAGCTACAACCAAAGCAAGCAACTGGCGAAAGTCGCTGTGTTGCCGCTGTTCCCCGGCATTGGCGCCGAACAACTGGATGGCGTGCTGAACAGCGGCATCCAGGGCCTGGTGCTTGAGTGCTACGGCAGCGGAACCGGGCCGAGCGACAACCCCGAGTTTCTCGCTGCGCTTTCGCGGGCACGGGACAACGGCGTGGTGGTCGTTGCAGTGACGCAGTGCCATGAAGGTGGCGTTGAGCTGGACGTTTACGAGGCCGGCAGCCGCTTGCGTGGTGTCGGTGTGTTGTCCGGTGGCGGCATGACCCGTGAAGCGGCGTTCGGCAAGCTGCATGGGTTGCTGGGTGCAGGCCTCGATACGGCTGAAGTGCGCCGACTGGTCGAACTCGACCTCTGCGGCGAACTCACCTGACCCTGTAGGAGCCGGCTTGCTGGCGATTCATGCGACGCGGTTTGCCTGACACACCGCGGTGCAT
>NZ_JAGYFX010000109.1:0-19200 GCF_019946615.1 Pseudomonas sp. BF-R-01 | reverse complement strand
GGCGGCGGGCCCACGGAGCAGGACCGGAGCGAGGGCATGCCGAGCCTAGGCGAGGCACCGAACGAAAGGGGCAAGAGCCCTTGGTTACTTGGGGCTCTTCCAAGTGACTCGCCGTAAGGGCGAAACCGCCAGCCGCCATCACCGCAGCAACGGATATACCCCCACCCAATCCCAAAAACCCTCCCAACCCTAGGTGTGATGAATCTCCCGATCCTTGGTTTCCGGCAAAAAGAACGTCCCAAGAATAGCCGTCATCACCGCAATCACGATCGGATACCAAAGCCCGTAGTAGATATCCCCCGTGGCCGCGACCATGGCAAACGCAACCGTCGGCAGGAAACCGCCAAACCAGCCATTGCCAATGTGGTACGGCAACGACATCGAGGTGTAGCGGATACGCGCCGGGAACAGTTCCACCAGCCACGCCGCGATAGGGCCATAGACCATGGTCACGTAGATCACCAGGATGGTCAGCAGCAACAACACCATCGGGTAATTGGTCTTCGCCGGATCCGCCTTCTCAGGGTAACCGGCGTCCTTGAGCGAGGTGCCAAGGGTCGCGACGAAGGCATCGTTGCGGGTCTTGAAGTCGGCGGCCGGCATGCCGGTGCCCTCGAAGCTCTCGACCACTTTGCCGCCAATGCGAACCTGCGCAATGGTGCCCGGCTCGGCTTTTTCGTTGATGTAGGGGATGGCTTTCTTCGCCAGTACCGTCTTGGCAAGGTCACAGGAACTGGTGAATTTGGCTTTGCCCACCGGGTCGAACTGGAACGAACACTGGTCTGGATCAGCGACCACCGTGACCGGGTTTTTCGCCTGTGCCGCGAACACGTCGGGGTTACCGTACTGGGTCAACGCATGGAAGATCGGGAAGTAAGTCACCGCCGCCAGAATGCAGCCGGCCATGATGATGCCCTTACGGCCGATGCGGTCGGACAGGCTGCCGAATATCACGAAGAACGGCGTGCCGATCAGCAGCGAACCGGCGATCAGCAGGTTGGCGGTCTGCGGGTCGATCTTGAGCATTTGCAGGAGGAAGAACAGCGCATAGAACTGCCCGGTGTACCAGACAACAGCCTGGCCGGCAGTACCGCCGAGCAGCGCCATGATCACAATTTTGAGGTTTTCCCAACGGGCGAAAGATTCGGTCAGCGGCGCTTTGGACGACTTGCCCTCGGCCTTCATTTTCAGGAACACCGGTGATTCGCTGAGTTGCAGGCGGATGTACACCGAGATGATCAGCAACAGGATCGACAGCAGGAACGGAATCCGCCAGCCCCAGGCCTCGAACGCTTCCGTACCGAGAACGGTGCGGCAGGCGAGGATCACCAACAGCGACAGGAACAGACCGAGGGTCGCGGTGGTTTGAATCCACGAAGTGAAATAGCCGCGCTTGCCCTTCGGCGCATGCTCCGCGACGTAGGTCGCCGCCCCGCCGTACTCACCGCCCAACGCCAGGCCTTGCAGCAGTCGCAAGGTGATCAGGATGATCGGCGCCGCGACGCCGATGGTCGCGTAGCCGGGCAGAAACCCGACGATGGCGGTGGAGATACCCATAATGACAATGGTGATCAGGAAGGTGTGCTTGCGTCCGATCATGTCGCCCAGTCGACCAAACACAATCGCGCCGAAAGGCCGCACGGCAAACCCCGCAGCGA
This sequence comes from Pseudomonas sp. BF-R-01, assembly GCF_019946615.1. Taxonomy (NCBI): domain Bacteria; kingdom Pseudomonadati; phylum Pseudomonadota; class Gammaproteobacteria; order Pseudomonadales; family Pseudomonadaceae; genus Pseudomonas; species Pseudomonas sp. BF-R-01. The sequence goes on along the minus strand of NZ_JAGYFX010000109.1, from coordinate 17,542 downwards.
ACGCGAGCAGCGCGAAGATGAAGGCGGTTGTCTCGTTGACGCCGGCAAAGAAGTGCTTGGCGATGATCGCGGCGAGAGAGCCGTAAAGGTAGAAGTCGTACCATTCGAACACGGTGCCCAGGGACGAGGCGAAGATGACCTTGCGTTCCTCCCTGGTGATCCCGTGGTTGGGCACGTTGCCCGTGGTGGTGTTGTCGATTGCGGCCATGAGTCTTCTCCGTCTTGCTCTTGTTGTAGGCCGGAGCACCTCACTAGCATCGTCGCACCCAGGCCCTGGGGCTGAAGTTATCGGACTACGGAATGCACAAAGCCTGGCAACAGGCTGACCGCCTCACATCACTGCAAGGTTTCATGAAGCATAATCACCTTCGTGCAGATATCCACTCGCCAGCCTGCAAACCCTCAAATACGCGGAGAACCCGCCATGAATCAGCGCAAAACCGGCTACGCCCCCGTCAATGGCCTGCGGATCTATTTCGAGATTCACGGCGCAGCGCACCCCACGCGACCGCCCCTCGTCCTGCTGCATGGCGGCGGCGACACCCTTGAAACCTCATTCGGTCAGATCCTGCCGGTGCTGGCGGCTGAGCGTCAGGTCATTGCCATCGAACAACAGGGTTATGGGCACACAGCGGACATCGTCGACCGTCCGTTCAGCTTCGAGCAATCCGCGGACGACACGGCGGCCTTGCTCGCGTATCTGCACATTGGGCGAGCGGACCTGTTCGGTTTCAGCAATGGCGGCACCATCGCCTTGCAGGTGGCGATCAGGCATCCGGACCTCGTTCGCAAAATCGTGGCGGCGTCGGCGCTGGTCAATCGTGACGGTGCCTATCCGTGGCTCTGGGAAGCGATGGCCAACGCCACGCTGGAGAACATGCCGCCAGAGTTGCAGGAGGCGTATCTCAAGGTCGCGCCGCAGCCCGGCAATCTGCGGCTGATGCATGACAAGGCAGCCCGGCGCATGCGCGATTTCAAGGACATCCCCGACGACGATATCCGCCGCATCACCGCGCCGACATTGGTGGTGGTCGGCGATGCCGACGTCATCCGCCCCGAACATGCCGTGCAGATGTTCCGGCGCCTGGCACACGCGCAGCTTGCCGTGCTCCCCGGCACCGATCACATGCAGGTGACCACGCGCACCGAATGGCTGGTGCCAATGATCGACGCGTTTCTCGATGCCTGAAAACGGGCGTCGTGGCGCCCGTTTCCGGCGAGTTCAGCCCTGACAGCAGCGCGCCCCGACACGGCAAAAACAGGAGGCGGTGATTTCCACATCGGCCCGCGCCATGGCCAGATCGAGGCGGGTCCGGGCAGCAGCGGCTTCGGCGTCCCGCCCCAAGCGTTTCAGGCACTCCACATAACCGTGGAGGCTCCAGACATTGTCCAGATGCCAGGACGCACGGCTCAGCGTGTCGTCCAGCCCCAGATCGGCCCGGTAGGCCTGCAAGGCTTCTTCCACCCGGCCCTGCTCCAGCAGCAGCGCACCCAGCGCGTGTCGCACCGGTTGCATCCAGCCCCATGGCTCGTCGTACGGCAAGTTGTCGTCCAGTGACTGCGCCTCGCGCAGGTGAGCGAACGCGCTGTCGTAGTTGCCTTTTCGGTACTCGATTTCCCCGTGCAGCATGGCGCCGGCCACCGCCAGGATGTCGGTGCATTTATTGTTGAAGAGGTAACGCGTTGGCGGCACGCGGGTCAGCGCATTGATGAACAGCCGTTGTTCGGCTTGCGCGGCGGCAATATGCCCGTTGGCCGCGTGCGCCACGCCTCTGGCGTAATGCAGCATCGCGGTGGTCACGCAGTACAGTTCCTGGTCATTGGGTAATGGAGTGGCGAGGATGTCCTGCCATTTGCCGAAGCGGATCTGCACATGCACCTTCATTGACACGAAGCTTTCCAGCCAGTCGGCCATGGGCGGTTGTTCGACGCGCAGCAGTTCTTCCTTGATGGTCGACATCAGCTCTTCGGCGGCGTCCAGCGCCGGTTGGTATTGCCCGAGGAACATCGCCGAGTAGAGTTTGAAGTGGTAGTTGTGGCATCGATACAGGGTGTAGAAGTTGAGCGGCCCTTCCCGCTCCAGGAATTTTCGGTCGGCCAGGATCGCTTGGCTATTGGTGTTCATGGCCCCACGGTAATCGCCGCAGAGCACATCGATGTGCGACGGCATGTGGCGCAGGTGCCCGGCGTCCGGCACCAGGTCGCGCAGAACATCGGCGGCGCGCAACGCGCGTTCGGGATGGGGTGACATTTCCAGGGTGTGGACGTACATATGCAGCACGCCGGGGTGCGGCGCACCGCCCAGCGCCTGCTCCAGCACAGCCAGCGCTTCGAGGGTGTCGGCGCCCGGCGCGGGTTCACCGGTTTTCAGATCCCACAGCAGCCAGGGTGTGCGGTCAATCAAGGCTTCGGCAAACAGCGCCGCCACATCGGGATCGTCGGGAAAGGCTTTATAGACATCGCGCATCGACGCCGCGTAGGCATCGTTCCAGGTGAATAGTTGTTCAACACTGTCGGCAGCGTCGGCCTGATAGCGTTGCTCAAGCGCCCGGATCAGCGCTTGTTCCACCGGTTTGGCACCGTCGCAATGCGCCAGCGCAGTACGCGTCGCCAGTCGGGCCTGGGCGACGGCGTCTTTCAACTCCTGTTCGATAAACGCGTCCCAGCGCTTGTTGTAATTGGGGCCGCTGGCATAGGCGATTCCCCAGTAGGCCATCGCGCAATCGTGGTCGTGTTCGATCGCCTTGCGGAAACAGCGGATGGATTCATCGTGGTTGTAGCCGTAGCACCACAATAATCCGCGGTCGAACCAAAGCTGAGCCTGTGGCGAACGCGTCGTTACGGGGCGGCTGTAGGTGCCCAAATCGTAATAGTCGTGCATCGGTTTACCCTCTCGATCAGAGCCTGGAACCTCGCAGAAAACGCCTCACGGCCTGACTTGCCGGAGACCGTCGATAGTTCGGGAGATCCAGCATACCCCGGCTGCTCCGACCGGGCGGTGCAGCCGACGACAGGCTGGCGCCATGGAGTTTTTAGGACATTACTCACCAGCCCCCCCTGTAGGAGCCAGCTTGCTGGCGATGGTGTGTCAGTCGACATTTCCTTAGCTGACACTCCATCGCCAGCAAGCTGGCTCCTACAGGGGGATGCGGTACTGAGCAGGCATGCGCCCAGACGCCCTTTCGCATCATTGGCAAACCATTGCCGGCGTCGATAGTCACCATCAACTCAATGAAGTTCTCTTAAAAATTGTGCGGCGTACCATCAGCTCCATACCAAACAACTACACCCCGGAGCACACCACCATGAAACGCCAACTCTTCCTCAGCATCGCTTTCTCGGTTTTTGCAGTTAACGCTTTTGCCGCTTCGTCTGCTCACCCGGTTGTCGCTGAAGGCGGTTCGGATCGGTTGATTGAAAGCCGTGTGGCTGAGGGTGGTTCAGATCGTTTGATCGAAAACCGTGTTGCCGAAGGTGGCTCCGATCGCCTGATCGAAAACCGCGTTGCCGAAGGTGGCTCCGACCGTCTGATCGAAAACCGCGTCGCTGAAGGTGGTTCCGACCGTCTGATCGAAAACCGCGTTACCGAAGGTGGCTCTGACCGTCTGATCGAAAACCGCGTTGCCGAAGGTGGCTCTGACCGTCTGATCGAAAGCCGCGCCGTATGAATGAATAACCCTACCGCGGTACTCAAAAAGAAGCCCGGCCTGACCCGCCGGGCTTTTTCGTGCACAAATAAAATCAGCTCCCCCTTAATGCCACTGGCACACCTGTGATACATAGCTCCTGATTGCGAGTCCCGTATCCAATGAGGTTGCCCATGTTTTGCTCCCCACGCCTGCTGCTGACCTGCGCCCTGTCCGGTTTACTCGCTTGCGGCGCACAAGCCGGCACGCCCTCCCCGGCGCCCGCCAGTTTGCAACCGCTGCTGGTGACGATAAACGAACGCCTGAACATTGCTGATCTGGTGGCGCTGACCAAATGGGACAGCCACAAACCGATCCAGGACAGCGCCCGGGAAGCACAAGTCATCGCCAATGCCAGGAATCAAGCGGTTACCCGCAAACTCGACCCGGACGAAATCGCCGAGCTGATCGCCGCACAGATCGAAGCCAACAAACTGGTGCAATACGGACTGCTCGCGCAATGGCAAGCGGCAGGCAACGCGCCCGATGTGCCGCGACCGGACCTTGCCAATCAAATCCGGCCACAGCTGGATGAGCTGCAAAACCGCCTGTTGCAGCACTACGCCGATTTCGCGCCCTATCGCAAAGACCCGAACTGCGCCCAGTGGCTGGCCAAAGAGCGGTCGGCGCTGATCAAGGATGGCCTGCATGGCCAGGCATTGATCCGCGCCACCGGGGATTTGTGCATCATCGGTCGATGAGTCACCTGCCGTCTGCCAGTGCACTCAAGGCTGGCGACTGCTGACACTCTGCGCGCCCTTCTCGAACATCGCTTCGAAACGGGGCTTGTTGGCGGCGTAATAAGCGGCGACGGCCTGGTCGGAAGAGCTTTGGCGCGCCTGCATCATCAACGCTTCGAGATCAGCCTGAGGGATCGAGTAGTGGGCGAAGAAGTACGCCACTTCCGGATACTCCTGGCTGAAGCCCTTGCGCGCCATGGCGTGAATCTGCTCGGCGCCGCCAAAGACTTTCTTGGGATCATCCAGATAGCGCAGCGGATATTTGGAGAACATCCAGTGCGGACTCCAGGCATTGACCAACGACCATTTGCCGCGTTTGAGGTTACGGTCCAACTCGTTGAGCATGCCGGATTCCGATGAGGCCACCAGCTTGTAACCGTCGAGCTTGTACTCCTCGATGGCCTTGACCGTGAGCTTGTACTGGCCGTTGCCGACCTCGGACGTGAGGATCTTGCCGTCGAGCTTTTCCCTGACCTGCGGTTTGTTCAGGTCCTCTACGCTCGCCACTTCGCTGATCGGCACCGAGGTCGGCACCGTCATGCCGATACGTCCTTCATAGAGCACGCCGAGGTCTTCGAGCCGGTCCTTGTATTTGTCGTAGAACGCCTTGTGGGTACTCGGCAGCCAGACCATCGGGATGAGGTCGATATTGCCGTTGGCCAGGGCCTGGAACTGAATGCCGATGTCGGCCATCACCAGTTTCACCGGTTGTTTTAGATGTTCCTGCAACGCGGTGGTGGCGAGCTTGACGGTGATTTCGGTGTCGGACCAGTTGACCCAACCAATGCGCACAGGTTGCTGTTCCGCCGCCTGAGTCAGCGCCGCGTGGGTTCCAAGCGCCAGTCCGAACAGGCAGGCACAGGCTGTTTTTCGATACGAATGAGCGTTCATCAGGCGTCTTCCTATTTTACGGTGATAGGCAGGTTGTCTTCGTTTGAACGGCCTTACGGTCGTGAACAGTGCAGTCTTCGCTGCTTCGAATTCGGGCAGCACAGCCCTTCTCCACCGAATCCCTCGCAATCCTTTTCACATCGTGCCGGGCACGACTGTCGCTCCTCTGCACCCTTTCGAGCCTGATCTTATCGGTGACTTTTGTGTTGCGCAAGAAAAATGTACACGTGTGTCATGAGCAATTGACACCTATGTACATTTATCCTAATTTCAAGTCGCCGAGCCTGATGAAGCCCACTTTGGAGCGCACCACGATGTCCAGCGATCCCTTGCTGCAACCCTACAAGATCAAGCACCTGACCCTCAGAAACCGGATCATGACCACGGCGCACGAGCCGGCCTACCCTATCGACGGCATGCCCCAGGCGCTGTATCGCGCCTACCACGTCGAGCGCGCCAAGGCCGGGGTTGCCCTGACCATGACGGCGGGCTCGGCAGCGGTCTCCCGGGACAGCCCGCCGGTGTTCAACAATGTGCTGGCCTACAAGGACGAGGTGGTCGGATGGCTCAAGGACCTGACCGATGAATGCCACGAACATGGCGCCGCGGTCATGATCCAGTTGACCCACCTGGGCCGGCGCACTCGCTGGGACAAGGCCGACTGGTTGCCCGTGGTCTCGCCTTCGCACCGCCGCGAGGCGTCGCACCGCTCGTTCCCCAAGAAGATGGAAGACTGGGACATTGAGCGGATCATCAAGGACTACGTGGACGCGGCCGAACGCATGCAGGCCGCCGGCATGGACGGGCTGGAATTGCAGGCCTACGGGCATTTGATGGATCAGTTCTGGTCGCCGCTGACCAACGATCTCGACGGCCCTTATGGCGGCTCGCTGGAAAACCGCATGCGCTTTACCTTCGACATCCTGCGCGGGATTCGCCAGCGTGTCGGCGAAAACTTCCTGCTGGGTGTGCGCTACACCGGCGACGAAACGCTGCCGGGCGGCTTCAACGCCAGTGAAGGGATGCAGGTGTCGCACATGCTCAAGGACAGCGGGCTGATCGATTTCCTCAACGTGGTGCGCGGCCACATCGACACCGACGCGGGCCTGACCGATGTCATCCCGATCCAGGGCATGCGCAACTCGCCGCACCTTGATTTCGCCGGTGAGATCCGCGCTTCGACGGGTTTCCCGACCTTCCACGCGGCGAAGATTCCCGACGTCGCCACGGCGCGCTACGCGATTGCCTCGGGCAAGGTCGACATGGTGGGCATGACCCGCGCGCACATGACCGATCCGCATATCGTGCGCAAGATCATCGAGAAGCGCGAGGAAGACATCCGCCCTTGCGTGGGCGCGAACTATTGCCTGGACCGGATCTATCAGGGCGGCGCCGCCTACTGCATTCACAACGCGGCGACCGGTCGCGAAACCACCATGCCCCACGAGATTCCCAAGGCGGCGCGCCAACGCAAAGTGTTGATCATCGGCACCGGCCCTGCCGGGCTGGAAGCAGCGCGTGTCGCGGGCGAACGCGGCCACGACGTCACCGTGCTGGAAGCGGCGGACCGGCCCGGCGGGCAGATCCGGCTGACGTCCCTGAACGAACGCCGCCGCGAAATGATCGGCATCATCGACTGGCGAATGGCGCAGTGCGAGCGCCTTGGCGTGAAGTTTCACTTCAACACCTGGGCGGAAGCCGACACCGTGCTGGCCCACGAGCCGGACGTGGTCATCGTCGCGACCGGAGGCCTGCCCGACACCGAGGTGCTTGCCAGAGGCAACGAACTGGTGGTGTCGACCTGGGACATTATTTCCGGCGACATCAAGCCTGGCCGCAACGTGCTGATTTTCGATGATGCCGGCGACCATGCCGCCTTGCAGGCTGCCGAAGTCATCGCACAAAGCGGCGCGACCGTGGAGATCGTCACGCCCGACCGTGCATTTGCGCCGGAAGTGATGGCGATGAACCTGGTGCCCTACATGCGCAGCCTGCAAGACCTCGACGTCACTTTTACCGTCACGTACCGCGTCGAGTCGGTGGAAAAGCGCGATGGCAAGCTGGTCGCGACCTTCGGCAGCGACTACGGCAAGGTCAACAAACAGCGTGTCGTCGATCAGGTCGTGGTCAACCACGGCACGCTGCCGCTGGACGACCTGTATTTCGATCTTCGCCCTCACTCAAGCAATGGCGGCGCGGTGGAACAGCACGACCTGATTGCTGGTCACGCGCAACACATCGTCACCAACCCTCAAGGGCGTTTCCAGCTGTTCAGGATCGGTGACGCCGTGGCGGCCCGCAACACGCATGCGGCGATCTACGATGCCTTGCGGTTGGTGAAGGAAATCTGAACCTCGCCAAACATCAATCGAGGGAGCTTTTGCTCCCTCTTTTTTACATCCCGCGTCGGGCGACAGCCGCACCGGCCTGTACAGCCTGGCCAACGATGGTGTCGATATGTTGATCAGCCATCGACTGCAACGCCGCTGCCGTCACACCGCGATAAGCCATGAGGGCGTCGATCATTTGCAGGGGATCACGGCTGGCCAGTAACTGACCACCACCCACCACCACGCCGTGCGCGGCACGTTGTGCGATCGCCTCGGGAATCCCCGCGGCCACCGCCGATTCAACCAGCGCCCTGTAAAGCATGGCCGGGAAAGCAGGCCCGGTGCCGGACAGTGCACTGAGGTAATCGATGCAATCCTCATTGGGCACTTCGTCCGCCGAACCGACGCATTCAAAAAGTCGTTGCACCCACTCGCGGTCCTGTTCGCTCAACTCACCGGCGTTGTACCAAGGGGTGAATGACTGGCGGATTTCCACAGCTGCATTCGGCATCGCCCGCACCACGACTTGCGCACCGGTGGCGGCGCTGATGGTCGCCGCCGGAACACCGGCCATCAGTGAAATCACCCGTTTGCCCCGGGCGTCGATCTGCAGTTCACGAAATTGCTCCGGGCGGATCGACAACACCACGACGTCGCTAAGCTCAACCAACGCCTGGTTATCCGCCAGCACCCGCACGTCTGGCCCGAACGTGCTGCTGCCGGAACGGTTCGAAATCAGCAGGCAATCGGCAGCGATGAAGCCGCTTTCCAGCACCGCATCAGCGATTGCACGGCCCAACCAGCCGGTGCCGCCGATGATGCCCAGGGTTCTATTCGGCATCGGGCGTGGCCTCCTCGAAGGTGTCGACCAGCGACACGAAAACACCCGGCTCTTTTTCCGCGTAGCCGAACTTGCCAAAAAAACGGTCGAGCTCGCGACGCTTCGGTGCCTTGCCGGTAAACACCGTGACGTACTGCGGAATGCGCCGGAAACGCACGACGATATCCTCAGTGGTTTTCATCGAGATGTAGCCGATCTGCGTGAGGTAGATCGTCCTGGCCCGCGCATCGGCGGCGTCGGTCTCGTAGCCGAACCGGCGAAACATGCCGGCCAGGGCATTGATCCGCGCCTCGTCAGCCGCGGCGATTTCGTCGGCCACCTCGGTGGACTGCAACGCCCAACTGCGTACGGCAAACTCGAACTGCGAGTCGAACAGCTCGGGGTTCACCCAGCATTCGAAAACGTTGAGGATGGCTTCGGAAATGCTTTCGGCGTAACTCTCGCACTGGCTGATCAGCCCGCCGGTGTTCTTGTCGCGCCAGCGGGTCAGGAGCGCCGCCAGCAGTTGCTCGCGATCCTCATAGAACCAATAGAAACTGGTGCGCGACAGGTTCAGCCGCTTGGCCAGCGGCATCACGCGCACCGCGTCCACACCGGATTCCTTGAGGGCATCGTAGGCGGCGTCCAGCCAGCCATTGACCGAGCCGCGCCAGCCGGCGTCCTGTGCCTTGGTCCGTGTCTTTCCTGTCTGCGACATCCTCGGGTACCACCGTGTTCTGAAAATGTCGCTCCACTCTACGCTGCACGCCCTCGTGCGTACACAAAATGTACATCGACGTACATTTCAACGACGCATTCGATTACTGCGGCTGAAACGTCTGCAAGTACGCCAGCACATCCTCGATCTTCTGCGGATCGCTGAGCCCCCAGAAAATCATCCGGGTGCCGGGCACCACTTTCTTCGGCGCTTCGAGGTAAGCCGTCAGTGTCTCGCGCGTCCAGACAATGCCGGCGGATTTCATCGCGTCGGAGTACTGGTAGTCCGTCACGCTTCCCGAGGGACGGCCGAAAATACCGTTGAGTTGCGGGCCGAAGCCGCCCCGCGCCGACTCGCCCACCTGATGGCAGCCGCCGCAGATCCGCGTGAACAGTTTCGCCCCGGCTTCAGCATCCCCCGCCGCTGCCGCCGGCGTGCAAAATGCCCCTGCGGTCAGTGAAAGGACGAAGGTGAGGGTTACAGCTTTCATCATGTTCGGTTCCAGTGAAGTCAATCGGCGCACCCGGTGCATTTTCGCGCCTACCTTACCCGATTACCGCCGCCCGACGTGCGCCGGTCGCTCAAGCGTCGGCCTGGGCGCGAATCTCCTAAAATGAATCGTGAGACTTGAACGGTTGCCAGCCCCTGGCAACACCGTCGTGAAAGGAGGTGTTCGAGATGCAACTCATCACGCAGAAAATCGACAAGCCGCAAGACACGAATTTCATTCTGGGCCAGACCCACTTCATCAAATCCGTCGAGGACATTCACGAAGCGTTGATCAACGCAGTGCCAGGCATCCGCTTCGGCGTGGCTTTTTGCGAAGCCTCGGGCAAATGCATGGTGCGCTGGTCCGGCACCGATCCCGCCATGATCAAACTGGCCCAGAGCAATGCCCAAGCCATCGGCGCCGGGCACAGCTTCATCATCTTCCTGGGTGACGGCTTCTATCCGCTGAACATATTGAACACGGTCAAGACGGTTCCAGAGGTGTGCCGGATCTTTTGCGCAACCGCCAACCCCACTGAAGTGGTGCTCGCCGAGACAGCACAGGGACGCGCGATTCTGGGTGTGGTGGATGGCTTCTGCGCCAAGGAAATTGAAGGCGACGAAGACATTCTGTGGCGCAAAAACCTGTTGCGGCAGATTGGCTACAAGCTGTGAATTTAGCGGCTCATAAGGACTTGCAGTTTTCAACAGTAGGCTAAGCTTGGATCAGCTTATTGCTCACGATGCTCGATTCTGCAGGGTTTTGGTTGTTCTGGAGAGCGTCTGCAACAGCTATCTCAGACAGGCCCAACCCTTTCACGCAGGATTGACGTGATGACCGAGCCCCTCCTCAGCTTTGATGCACTCAAGCGCGCGGCTGCCGCTGGCGAAATCGACACCGTATTGGTCTGCATGGTCGACATGCAGGGACGCCTGGTCGGCAAGCGCTTCCAGGTCGAGTTTTTTATCGACAGCGGCCACGAAGAAACCCACTGCTGCAATTACCTGCTGGCCGACGACATCGACATGGAACCGGTGCCGGGTTACGCCGCAGCCAGTTGGAGCAAAGGCTATGGCGACTTCGTGCTCAAACCGGACATGTCCACGCTGCGGCGCGTGCCCTGGCTGGAATGCACGGCGCTGGTGCTCTGCGATGTGCTCGATCATCACCATCGAAAGGACTTGCCCCACAGCCCGCGGGCGATTCTGAAAAAACAGGTCGAGCGCCTGCGTGAACGGGGCTACACCGGCATGTTCGCTTCGGAGCTCGAGTTCTACCTGTTCGATGAGAGCTACGAGGCGATCCACCAGCGCAACTATCACCAACCGAAAACCGCCGGGCATTACATCGAGGATTACAACATCCTCCAGACCACCCGCGAGGAACCGGTGCTGCGGGCGATTCGCAAGCATCTGCAAGCGTCGGGCATTCCCGTGGAAAACTCCAAGGGCGAATGGGGCCCCGGCCAGGAAGAAATCAACATTCGTTACGCCGATGCCATGACCATGGCCGACCACCACGTCATCATCAAGCACGCCTGCAAAGAGATCGCGCAGCTGCAAGGCAAGGCGATCACGTTCATGGCCAAGTGGCGTTATGACGCCGCCGGGTCCAGCAGCCATATCCATAATTCGCTGTGGGACAAGAACGCCAAGAAGCCATTGTTCTTCGATGCCAAAGCCGAGTTCGGCATGTCGAAACTGATGCGCGCCTGGGTCGCCGGGCAGCTCAAGTACGCCAACGACATCACCTGCTTCCTGGCGCCCTACATCAATTCGTACAAGCGCTTCCAGGCCGGCACTTTCGCGCCGACGCGGGCGGTCTGGAGCCGCGACAATCGCACCGCCGGCTTTCGTTTGTGTGCCGAAGGCAGCAAATCCATCCGCATCGAATGCCGCATCGGCGGCGCCGACCTCAACCCTTATCTGGCCTTTGCCGCGCTGATCGCGGCGGGCCTGGCCGGGATCGACGAGAAGCTCGAACTCGCCGCGCCGTTCGAGGGCGATGCCTACCTCGATGAGCATTTGCCGGAAGTCTCGAAAACCCTGCGCGATGCCTGCTCCGCCCTCAAGGGGTCGAGCATGTTGCGCGAGGCGTTCGGCGATGAAGTGGTCGATCACTACGTGCACACCGCCGAGTGGGAGCAGAAAGAGTACGACCGGCGGATCACCGACTGGGAACTGCAGCGCGGCTTCGAGCGCTATTGAGCACACCATGACTGCGAAGATTCAGCTTATTTCTCCGGTCGATGGCCGGGTGTACGTCGAACGCCAACAAATAGATACCGCCCGGCTCCTTCAGGCGCTTGAGGCGGCTGCAACGGCCCAGGCGCAATGGAAGCGCCGATCACTGAGCGAGCGTGCAGCTTTTTGCAGTGCCGCTGTGGACGCGATGCTCGCCATGAAAGATGAAATCGTGCCGGAGCTGGCCTGGCAAATGGGTCGACCGGTGCGTTATGGCGCTGGCGAGCTGCGCGGTTTCGAAGAGCGGGCCCGGCATATGATCGCTATTGCGCCTGAAGCGCTTGCAGCCGTTGAGCCTGCACCGGTCGCGGGTTTTCGGCGTTACATCAAGCGCGAGCCGCTAGGTACGGTGCTCGTGATCGCCCCGTGGAATTACCCCTATCTGACCGCCGTCAACACGATTATTCCGGCGTTGATGGCGGGCAACAGCGTGATCCTCAAACACGCCTCGCAAACCCTGCTGGTCGGCGAGCGTTTCGCTGAAGCTTTTCGCCGAGCCAATCTGCCTGAAGGGTTGTTCCAGAACCTGCTGCTCAGTCATGCCAGTACCACAGTAGCCATCGTCACCGGCGACGTACAACAGGTGAACTTCACGGGTTCGGTGGACGCTGGCCTGCAAGTCCAACAAGCAGCCATCACGGATTTCATCGGCATGGGCCTGGAGCTCGGCGGCAAAGACCCGGCCTACGTTCGCGCCGACGCCAATCTCGAATACGCCGTGGAAAACCTGGTGGACGGCAGCTTCTTCAACTCCGGGCAAAGCTGCTGCGCGGTCGAGCGCATCTATGTGGACGAGAAAATCTATCCCGCCTTCGTCGAGCGCTTCGCCGATTTGACTCGCCAGTACGTGTTGGGCAACCCGCTGGACGAAGCCACCACGCTGGGTCCGATGGTCTCGCCGGCCGCCGCAGATTTTGTTCGCGGACAGATTGCCGACGCGCTGGCCGAGGGCGCCAAGGCGCTGATCGATCCGAAGGCGTTTCCCGCCGACGCACCGGGCAGCGCCTATATGGCGCCGCAGGTACTGGTGGACGTCACTCATGAAATGTCGGTGATGCGCGACGAAAGCTTCGGCCCTGTAGTCGGCATCATGCCGGTGACTGGCGACGAAGAAGCCATCGCCTTGATGAACGACAGTGAGTTCGGACTCAGCGCGTCGATCTGGACCGAGGACCTCGCCGCCGCCGAACGCCTCGGCAACGAGATCGCCACCGGCACCGTGTTCATGAACCGCTGCGATTACCTCGACCCGGCGCTGGCCTGGACCGGGGTCAAGAACAGCGGACGCGGCGTCACCCTGTCGCGCCTGGGCTACGAGCACCTGACCCGCGCCAAATCCTTTCATCTGCGCCACGAGGTGTAGGCCATGAACCTGACTGGAAACTGGAACTACCCCACCAGCATTCGCTTCGGTGTCGGGCGCATCGCCGAGCTGGCCGAGATTTGCCGCAGCCAGGGTATCCAACGCCCGCTGCTGGTCACCGACAGCGGCCTGGGGCGTGCGGCGATCACCACGGCGGCGGTGGATGCGTTGCGCGCCGCCGGCCTTGGCGTCGCGCTGTTTTGTGACCTCAAGCCCAATCCGGTCGAGGCCAACCTGGCCGGTGGGCTCGAAGCCTGGCGCACCGGCCAGCACGATGGCGTGGTTGCCTTCGGCGGTGGCAGCGGCCTGGACATGGGCAAGCTCATCGCGTTCATGAGCGGCCAGACCCGACCGGTGTGGGATTTCGAAGACATCGGCGACTACTGGACCCGAGCCGACGACAGCCACATCGCCCCGGTGATTGCCGTGCCGACCACAGCGGGAACCGGTTCCGAAGTCGGCCGTGCGGCGGTGATCATCGACGAGCGCACGCACACCAAACGCATCATCTTCCACCCGAAAATGATGCCGCGCGTGGTCATCAGCGATCCGGCACTCACCGTGGGCATGCCGGCAAAAGTCACCGCCGGCACCGGCATGGATGCGTTCGCCCATTGCCTGGAGGCATATTGCGCTCCCGGTTTTCACCCGCTGGCCGACGGCATTGCGGTGGAAGGCATGCGCCTGGTGGCCAACGCTCTGGTGCGCGCCGTCCATACACCTTCGGACCTCGAAGCGCGCGCACACATGCTCGCCGCCGCCGCGATGGGCGCCACCGCGTTCCAGAAAGGCCTCGGTGGAATGCACGCGCTCTCGCATCCGGTGGGCGCGCTGTACGACACCCATCACGGCATGACCAATGCCACGTTCATGCCGTATGTGTTGCAGTTCAATCGCCCGGCCATCGAGGAACGCATCATCCGCCTCGCGGCTTATCTGCGCCTGCCCTCCCCCGGCTTCGACAGTTTTCTGGCCTTCGTGCTCAAGCTGCGCAAAGACATCGGCGTGCCGCACACGCTGGTTGAGTTGGGCGTGGATGACCGGCAGGCCGACCTGATCGCGGACATGGCGATTGTCGATCCCTCGGCCAGCGGCAATCCCCTGCCATTGACCAAGCTCGGTGTGGCCAGCATTTTCGACGCGGCTTATCACGGCCGCGTTTAGATCCAGAGCAGTATCGGTTGGAAAAAGGAGCAGTACGACAAGGTGTTGAAGGCCAGCCCATTGCGCACACGCCAATGGATTGAATCAAAACCTGATGGGGTACACAGCATGAACCCAGCAAGCCAGCCCGGCACCGACGCGCACGACGAGGACGTCAAGGTGCTGCACAGCATGGGCTACGCCCAGCAACTCTCGCGACGAATGGGTGTTTTCTCCAACTTCGCGATTTCCTTTTCGATCATCTGCATCCTTTCAGGCGGCATTAACTCACTGGCCCAGGGCACCTCGGGCGCAGGGGGTGCGGCGATTGGCATCGGCTGGCCCATCGGTTGCCTGATCTCCGGGGTGTTCGCGCTGGCCATGGCGCAGATTTCTTCGGCCTACCCCACCGCTGGCGGTCTCTATCACTGGGGCTCGATTCTCGGAAACCGCTTCACCGGCTGGCTGACAGCCTGGTTCAATCTGCTGGGACTGGTCACGGTGCTTGGCGCGATCAACGTCGGCACCTATTACTTCTTTTTCGGTGCCTTCGGACCGGCGCTGGGAATGGAAGACACCACCACCGTGAGGGTGATTTTCCTGGCGATCCTGACCGGCATCCAGGCCTTGTGCAACCATCTGGGCATCGGCCTGACCGCGAAACTCACCGACTTCTCGGGCTACCTGATTTTCGCCACGGCGCTCGCGCTGACCATCGTCTGCCTGATTTCCGCACCCAGCTATGAGTTCGCCCGGTTGTGGACTTTCGGCAACTATTCCGGTGAAGCCGGCGGCAGTGTCTGGCCACAGGTGTCGAACAGCTGGGTGTTCATGCTCGGCCTGCTGTTGCCGATCTACACCATCACCGGTTATGACGCGTCGGCGCATACCTCCGAAGAGACACGCAATGCCGCGATGTCGGTGCCACGCGGCATGGTCATGTCCGTGATCTGGTCGTTGCTGTTCGGTTGGGTGATGCTCTGTTCGTTCGTGCTGATGCTGCCGAACATGGACGAAGCGGCGAAACAGGGCTGGAACGTGTTCTTCTGGGGCATGAACGCCCAGGTGAGCCCTAACGTGAAATTCGCGCTGTACGTGGCGATTTTCATCTCGCAGTTTCTCTGCGGGCTGGCGACCGTGACCTCGGTGTCACGCATGATCTTCGCGTTCTCCCGCGACGGTGGCCTGCCCTGCTCGAAAGCACTGGCCTCGGTCTCGCCGAAATATCGCAGCCCGGTGGCAGCCATCTGGACCGGTGCGACCCTGGCGGTCTTGTTCGACTGGGGCTCGTCGGTGATCTCGATCGGGGCAACGCCGGTCTACACCATCGTGGTCTCCTGCACGGTGATCTTCCTGTTTTTCTCTTTCATCATTCCCATCGTGCTGGGCCTGTTCGCCTACGGAACCTCGAAGTGGCCAACCATGGGGCCGTGGAACATGGGGCACGCTTTTTACTCCTTGTTCGCCGTGCTCTCGGTGCTCTCGATGGTGGTGATCTTCGTCATCGGCATCCAGCCACCGAATGATTGGGCGCTGTACATCACCATCGGCTTCCTGGTGCTGACGGCCATCGTCTGGTTCGGTTTTGAAGCGCGGCGCTTTCAGGGGCCGCCGATGGGCGACCTGATCATCAAGCGTCAGGCAGAAATTGCGGCGGCGGAGGCAGCGTTGAACAAGCAGGCGTGAAGGCTTTACCCGTAGGAGCGAGCAAGCTCGCTCCTACGGTCACTGTCGATTTGTATCAGTGTGTATTTTTGCGCGGTGATCTTACACGGCGATACACAAGCGCCGGTTCAGGACACATCCGCATTACATGGAAGTGGAAAAGTGGGCCACATCGGAAATTCAGATGTTTTCCGATGAACAGCGATTTAGAAGCGCCCACCAACCTCAGCAGGAACCGCCATGATCAATCAAATCGACACCGTGCTTTACACCGGCAAGACCCACACAACCGGAGGCCGCAATGGCGAATCACGAAGCGACGATGGCCGTCTGGACGTCAAGCTTAGCGCCATAGGTTCTTCCGGCAGCGGCACCAACCCTGAACAACTGCTGGGCGCTGGTTGGTCGGCCTGCTTCATCGGCGCCATGGGCAAGGCAGCCATCGCGTTGAAAGTGACTTTGCCGACTGACGTGTCTGTCGATACCGAAATAGACCTGGGCAAGACCGAAAACGCCTTTTTCCTGCAAGCGCGCCTCAACGTCAGCCTTCCCGGCCTGGACCCTGCCGTCGCACGGTCGGTGGTGGATGCCGCGCACCAGACCTGCCCGTATTCGAAGGCGACCCGTGGCAACATCGATGTCGTGATCAACCTGATCTGACCGGGACGACAAGTGCGGCCTGCCATTGCGGCAGGCTGCACTGGCGATCGCTTACTGAACGTTTTTCAGCTTGATCACATCACCGGAAACCTTGGTGGTGTAACCGCTCAGGACCCACGCCCAGAACCAGTTTTCCTGCACTTGAGTGTTGATCAGTGCATCGCCGCCCTTGGCCTTGATCGCTGCGTCTTGCGCGCGAACAAAACGGCTGTTCTGGCGAATCGGGATGACGCCGAACAGCATCAGGCCCGTGGCGCTCGCTTCACTGTGGCCAACCACCGTGTATTGGCTTGCATCGTATTGCTGAGTCTTCATCGGGGCGCCGGTGCAACCCGCCAGAACCAGGCCGAACAGGGTAACGGCAACAACTTTGCTGAGGTGATTCACTGAATGACTCCTTGGGTAAACGCCCGGGATCCGTCTCTCGGGCGGGGCATACTCTACCGGAAATGATGGCCAATTAGTATCAATTCGCCCACCTCGGCAAGCCTGGCGCCTGCGATCGTGGGGTGTCCGGGATGATGGAATCACCCCAAACCTGTAGGAGCCCGGCTTGCTGGCGATGGCGATTTCATGGACGCCTTCGCCGGCAAGCCGGCTCCTACGGATTGGGGGATGCCCGGGATTAGGGGCTCACACAAAACCTGTAGGAGCCGGCTTGCTGGCGATGGCGATTTTACGGACGCCTTCGCCGGCAAGCCTGGCTCCTACGGATCGCGGGGATGTCCGGGATTGGGGATTCACGCCAAACCTGTAGGAGCCAGGCTTGCCGGCGAAGGCGTCCGTAAAATCG
>NZ_JAGYFX010000108.1:0-19366 GCF_019946615.1 Pseudomonas sp. BF-R-01 | reverse complement strand
CACCCACCCCGCTACGCGTTTGGTATTCATCATGACCTCGACAGGTAGAGGGTCATGCGGATCCGCCCGGTCAGGTCGGTGTCGGCGATCTTTTTACGCTGGAACTCCACGTCCTCCACCACCACCGCCGGCAACTGACCGAGCAAGGCATGCAGGAAGCGCCGCAGTTGCGGGTAGCTGCCACGCACCGGCAGCAGAATCTGATAGCGCGCCAGATGGGTCTTGGGGTCGATGCCCAGGGCATATTCACCGCGTGCCAGGGTGATGTGTTCCTGGGCCGCCAACGCGTAGATCTTGTCGATGGCCACCGTGGCTTGCGGCTGCGAAGGCAGCTTGCTGCGGAAGTCGTCGAGCTGACGTTGTGGCACCACCGGCGCGGCGACGCTGCCGTCTTCAACCCTGGCCAGGTATTCACTGGCTTCGCGGGTCTGTTGGCTGAGCTGTTGCAGCGACTGCCAGTCCGGCATCAAGCCCGCCAGGCCATAGACCGATGCCAACGCCAGCAGCGCCATCCCTGCCAGACCGGGAATGCCCAGGCCTTGCAGGTATTCGTGGACGATCAGTCTAGGGATTTGCATCGCCAATCTCCCAGGTAGCCGACAGGTTGAATTGCACTGGGTGCTCGGGCACGTTGGCCACGATTTCGTGGCTCAGCAGCGACACATCGGACAGTTCGTCGCTGGCCTCCAGGTTGCGGTGGAAGTCGAGCATGGCGTCGAGGTCTTTCGCCTCGGCGCTGATCCGCACCTGGCCTTTACGCGCGTCGGGGGTCAGGGTCAGCAAGGCGATATCGCCCCGGGGCATGGCTTCGAGCATGGCGAACAGGCGCTCCCACGGCCGGCGCAGTTGCTGCGAGACCTTGCGCATCTCGGCGAGGTTTTGTGCCTGCTCGCGGATTTGCGCCGGGCTCAGGCTGACCGTGCCGCCATCGTCGCCGGTGAGGACACGCTGGGCGGTTTGCAGATGACCCTGTTGTTGCGCGGTCTGATCACTGAGGTGTTGCTGAACCAGCACGCAAATCAGGCTCAACACCACGCCCACGGCCAGCAGGCTCCAGCCCAGAGGGCCCGAGCGGCGGCGCGGCTGAAAGTCGAGCATCAGGGCGCGCATGTCAGGCCACCGCCCGGGACATGACGTACAAGCCATCGCGTACGGTTGTCCGGTCTTCTTCAAGGGTGCGCAAGTGCACGCCGGGAATGTCGGGTTGCACATCGATACGCGCGGGCGCATGCAGGTAAACGTTCAGTGGCCGCTCGCTGGTGGAGGCCTGCAGCTGGCATTCACGACCGATCAACGCGGTCAGTGCGGCGTCGCTGTCGCCGGTGCCCACCGAACGCACCGAGGCCCAACGGCCTTCCCGGGCCAGCAGCAATACGCTGCGTACCGGCTCGGCGACCACGAACAGGAAGTCGCCGGTATCGAGGCTTTTATCGAAGTGGTTGAACGCCGTCATCAGGTACGGCTGCACCGAACGCAGGCGCAGGCCCCGGGCGCTGACCAGGGTGCGCAGACGCGTCAGCAAATCCTGTGGCAGTGCGCTGGCGACCCGGTCGTAGCCGGCCGGTTCCGGCGAGAGCACCAGGCTCCAGGGTTGCGTCGGCACGCCATAAAGGTCTTCAAAGCAAAGCCGGGCAAACCCGAGCAATTCGTCTGGACTGCTGATCTGCTCGCTCCAGGGCACCAGACAGAAACGGCTGAAGTGCCCGGAAATCACCACGCTCAACTCGGCACCGGCGTGGGTGTGATCGGCCAGCAGATGATCGAGGGTGTCCAGCGCCACCGCCCAGGCGTGGAAGCCTTCGTCGATAAAACCGACGCTGCCCAGCCACAGGGTTTCGCTGCCACGACGCTGAGCGAGGCCGACGCCACTGGCGCCGAGCACGGCGATAAAACGATCACGAGACAAAAGTGACACGATTGATCTCCTCGAGCGTGGTGCGCCCTTCCTGAACCAGTTCCAGCGCCGACTCGCGCAGCAGACGCAAGCCACGTTTGCACGCATGGGTTTTGATTTTCGAAATCGGTTGGCGCTCGACGATCATCTGCCGCAGCTCGTCGTCCAGGTGCAGCAGCTCGGCGATCGCCGTGCGCCCGCGATAACCGGTGCCCCGGCAATGCCCGCAGCCCTTGCCGTGAACGAAGTGGAAGTGATCGACGTTGTGGGGGTCGAGACCCGAAGCGAGCAGTTCCTCATCGGTCGGGGTGCACGGCGCGCTGCAACTGGTGCAAACCAGACGGATCAAGCGCTGCGCCAGCACGGCATTGAGCGCCGAGACGAGGCTGTAGGGATCGATTTCCATCTGGGTGAACCGGCCGATGACATCGAACACGTTGTTGGCGTGGATCGTGGTGAACACCAGGTGGCCGGTGAGCGCCGATTGCACGGCGATTTGCGCGGTGTCGGGGTCACGGATTTCACCGACCATGATCTTGTCCGGGTCATGACGCAGGATCGAGCGCAAGCCACGAGCGAAGGTCAGGCCTTTCTTTTCATTCACAGGGATTTGCAGCACGCCCGGCAACTGATATTCCACCGGGTCTTCAATGGTGATGATCTTGTCCACGCCGTGGTTGATCTCGGTGATCATCGCGTACAGCGTGGTGGTCTTGCCGCTGCCGGTGGGGCCGGTCACCAGCACCATGCCGTAGGGTTCAGCGGCCAGCCTGCGCAGTTGACGCAAGGTTTCGTCTTCAAAGCCCAGGGCCTGCAACTGCACACCGCAGACCTTGTCTGCCAGATCCTGTTTGTCGAGCACCCGCAGCACCGCGTCTTCACCGAAGATGCTCGGCATGATCGAGACCCGGAAGTCGATCTGCCGGCCACTGATGCCGATCTTGAAGCGACCGTCCTGAGGCACGCGCTTCTCGCCGATGTCCAGTTCGGCCATGACCTTGACCCTGGAAATCACCTGCTCGGCGAACTCGCTGCCCTGGATCTTGCTGATGTTGTTGAGCACGCCGTCGATGCGGTACTTGATCACCAGGCCGCTGCCGGTGGTGCCCAAATGGATATCGCTGGCGTGCATTTTCAAGGCGTCGTACAGGGTCGAGTTGACCAGTTTGACGACGACGCTGGCGTCTTCGCTGATGCTGGTCAGGGACAGGCTTTGCAGGGTGTCGGTTTCGATGTTGGCATCGGCCTGGGCGTTGAGCGATTCCACCGCATGGAAGCTCTCTTCGTGACGTGCCAGATAGGCTTTCAGGTCGTCGGCATGCACCAGGTACAGCGGCGCGCCGTGCAGGCAGTCATCGATCCAGGCCAGGCGCGACGTGTCGAACGGATCGGCGAACACGCCGATGATCTCCTCGTCGTGGCGCAACAGAATGAATTCGCGCTTGAGGCATTGGGCCAGGGTGACCCTGTCGAATACGGGAGTGGACTTGAACAGGTTGTCGGTGTCGAGCACCGGATAATGCAGGGTGGCGCCGAGGCACTGGATGAAGGGCATGGGGGCCAGTTCGCACAACACCCCGAGGGCTTCGAGCATCCGCTCGCCGGAACTGGCGGCCAGTGATCGGGCCTGGGCCAATTGCTCACTGGAAAAGCGCGACGGTACGGATTCCAACTGCGCCGGTTCGACGGCAAGGGATAGACGGTCCATGGCTTGCTCTCCAACGCCGGGGGCTTTGAGCCCTGTCGACGCGGCGAGCAATTACGGCGGTTACCGCAACGGCTGGTCGCGCCACTACTCCCCGGTGAGCAATTGTTCGTCGTCTGGTGCCTTGGACGTCGAGGGATTGCGTCGACGATCCGCCAGCACCCAACTGCCGTCGTACAACTGCAGCGGGAAACTCTCGGTCCTGCTCTGGCGTCGTTCGACAAACCCCTCGGATGTGCGCGCGCCTGCTTTGGGTTCGCGCTCCATCCCCAGAAGGTCACAGACTGCACGGGCCAGTTCCGCCATTGGAAACGGTTTGAACAGGATATGGCTGACTCCCACCTGCCGGGCCCGCTCACAGACTTCAGCGGTCGGGTGCCCGGTAATCAGCACAAAATGACAGTTCCTGTTCCGGCGGATGGCATCGAGCACCTCAAAGCCTTCCATATCGGGCAAGCGGTAATCGAACACCATCACATCGGGTGCAAACTGCTCGGCTTCGCCGATAGCCGCCGCACCGTCATGTGCAACCCGGACGTCCAGTGCTTGCGCCTCAAGGTAATCCTTGAGGTTTTGTGCAAGAAGCTGTTCGTCATCGACAACCAGTACTTTGTTTAACAAGGTGGACTCCTTGAAACCGCAGGCCCGAGTTCCGAACCTGGCAGAGTGCTCGCCTTACCGAGGCTAACGCACACTTCATGCCAGGCTGGGTGCCGGGTGTTTCACCACTGCATGTGTTTGATTTTCATAAAAAAGCCTTTCCGCCCAAATACACCGCCCCCCAAAGGCGGGGGCGCACACGGAATTGCCCTGAAGCTTTTCCCCACTATTGGGGGGGAACCTTCATTCATCGTCAATTCGTTCGATTCGATTACGCGATCGCAGTTGCGCCAAAACCTGCTGGCGAACCTGAGCCTGTCGCTGTCGGTCGAGGTACGCCCTGACCATCTCAAGCCCTTGCACCTCTGTGACATCGGTCACCTCCCTGTGGTTCTGCACCTGGATCAAGTGCCAGCCCAGTGCCGTGCGAACCGGCTCACTCACCGCGCCCGGTGCCAGGGCAAAGGCTGCCGCTTCAAACGCTGGCAGCATGCGGCCACGTGGAAAATAGCCCAGATCTCCGCCCTCACTCGCCGAGGCATCTTCGGACCCCGTCCGGGCCACGCTGGCGAAGTCCGCGCCCTGGCGGATTGTCGCCTGCATGTGCACCAAGCGTAGCCGCGCCGCTTCGACTGTGGCGGCATCGGCGTCCTGGGCAACCTTGATCAGGATGTGCCGTGCCTGCACCGCTTCGGGCTGGCTCATCTGCGCACGGTGTTCTTCATAGAACGCGCGGACCTGTTTTTCGTCCGGCCCCTCGACGCTGGTCAGCTCGGCAAAGACCTGCTGAGCCGCGAGTTCACGGCGGGTGTATTCGACAAAACCGGTCTCGTCGAAACCTGCGTCCTCCAGGCGTCGAGCGAATTTCTCGGCACCGCCAATGGCCTGCCGGGTCTGTTCAACCTGGCGTTGCACGGTGGCATCGCTGATCACCACTCCACGCTTGACCGCTTCCTGCCACAGCAACTCGCGGTCGATCAATGCGTCCAGCGCCTTTTGCCGAAGTTGCTTGTACGCCCTGGGATTGCGAATGCTGCCCAGCGCCCGGCCCTGGTCCTCCAGGTACTCGGCAAAATAGCGTTCGAGGCGGAACTGGGAAATCTCCTCGCCATTGACCCGCGCGGCGACCGGCCCATTGCTGGCGAACGCCACGGGCAGCCACAGCGTCAGCAGGATCAACAGAGTCTTGAGCGTCATGATCGAGGCCTCCGGTCAGGGTTTCGCGGTAATGGGCTTGTAAGGGGCGACCAGGTAGAAGCGCTGGTCGGGCAAATCCACGGTGACGATATGCGCGCCGCTCAAACCCAGCCGCTGGCCCGGCCCGAAGCTGAGGCGCGGGGTCAGCCCGGTGTCGAAGTCATGCAGGCCTTCCAGCGCATAGATCAGCTTCTCGCGGCTGGCGTCGCGCCCGGCCTGCTTCATGCCTTCGCTGAGCAGCAGCATCGAACTGAACGCGCCGACTTGCAGCACCGCGTGCTGGCCACCGAGCCCCTGCTGTTCGCGCAACTGGATCAGGGCCAGGCGTCCGGCCAGGGTCCAGTCGCTGGGCACGAACGGATAGGACAAGAACAACCGCCGGGAAAAACCACTGGGCACTCGCAAAAGGTCACCCGCCACCTGATTCGCCATGGCGAACAGGTAAGGAACCTGCCCCGCCCTCTGCAACCTTTCGGCGAGCAGGCTGAAATCGCTACCGCAGCCCAGGTAAAACAATGAGCGCGAGCCCAGCGGCAGTTGGTCCTTTACCGGGTCGTAGGCCTGCAGGCTGACATTTTGCCAGGCGTGATCTTGCAGGTACTGACGCAGGGTATGAGCCGCCAGTCGTTGACCGGGATCGTCCGTGTAGGTAATCAGCGTCGGGCCTTGGAGCACGCGCAAACTCCCGGTGGCGTAATCGGCCAGGGCGATCAGTTGCTCGCGCACCCCTGGCATCGGTTCAAAAATCTGTCGACTGCTCTGCGCCGTACCCTGCAACGAGAGCGGACCAATCAACGGAATGCCCGCCTGCTCCAGACGCGAAACCAGTTGCGTGTCGAGTGCCGGCGCCAGTGGCGCGATCAGGGCAAACACCTGCTCCTGATAGATCAACTGATCCAGCGCCCGCCCGGCACTGACAGGGTCTGGCCCCGGGTCGAGGATCGTCAGGCGCACCTGCCGGCCATGAATCCCCCCCGCCTTGTTGATTCGCGCCACGCTGCCTTTGAGTACCGCCGCCACCGTCGCGCCCTCTTCCGCCAACGGTCCCTGACTCGGCAACAACGTGCCCAGGTGCAAGCTGTCAGGCGTCAGGCCGGGGTCGCGTTCATCAGCCAGGCGTTTGAGGTAGGCCGTGAGGTTGCGCTGGTCCTTCATCGATAGCACGAACCGCGGCATCGCCGGGTCGAGGCGATTGTTGGCGGAATCGCGCCCCTCCTGAATCGCCCGCGCCAGGGTGCCGTCGGTGTACGCCGGGTAGTTACGGCCATTGACGTGCCGTTGGCCATAGGTGCTGGTCAGCCGCGACCAGCTCAGATCGGGTGGACGCACCCCGCCCTCGGGCCGGCCCAGGCCATCGGTGCCGTGGCAGTTGGCGCACGGCAGGCTGGTGGCCGGCAGCAACATGCCCGTCGCCCCGATACGCGCCATGATCGGTTCACCGCTGCCCGACACGCCCTCGCGGTACAGCCGTTTGCCGGCACTTTCGTCAGGGTTCAAGGGCAACGTATCGGCAGCGCAATGAAGATTGCCGATCAGGAACAGGCCGAGGATCAGGGAGATTTTCATGGTGCGGGCTCAGCGACCGGCCACGGGCATTGTCAGCAATTGCAAGCGCTGGGCAATGGCGGCGGCCGGGGCATCGGGGCGGATTTTGCTCCAGCGTTTGTTGGCCACGTCACCCACAATCAGTTGCGTTGAATGTTGCTCGGGAGTCGGCACGATCTGGCCGATGCGCCCCAGCACCAGATCCATTTGCGCCTTGTCGCCAGTGAGAAAAAGCCAGTGGGGGCCATTGACGCCCTGCTTCAAGGTGTAAGCCTTGAGTACCGCCGGGGTATCCCGCAGCGGATCACTGGTAAGGGAGATAAAGGTAATGCCGTCTGCTTTGTCGCCCAGCAACTCACGCACTTCCTTGAGCTTGCGAGTGATCAGCGGGCAGGCATCCGTGCAACTGGTGAAAATCACGTTCAGCAGCACCACGCGGTTATGCAGCGCGTCGCTGTAGAAGCGCAGGGTCTCGCCGTTCTGGTCCTGCAACGGCGTGTCGGTGAACCAGGTTTTCGCATCGCGCGTGCCGCTCGCCGGTTGCGCGGTGGCCACGACGGGTGCGGGTTCTTCGTGCCCTTCGTGAGCGAAGGCCAACGAGCTGAAAATCCAGAAGCACAGGCTCAACGCAACCCAGTCGATGACTCTCATGGTTGCTGCTCCATGGCAATGGCGGTGTGTTTGGCGTGGCTGTTGCGTTGGCCGCTGAGTTTCTCCACTTCACGGGTCAGTACGGTCGGGTCGGTGAAGCCGTAATAGCGCGTCCAGTGGCGGCTGTTGCCGTCGCCGACGAGGATCAGCGGCGGGTGGTTCTTGAAGTCGCCGCTGAACGTGCCGAGGCCTTTGAGGGTGGCGTCGATCGATTGCGCACTGCCGGTCAGCCAGCTCCAGCCCGGACCGTTCTGGAAGCTGCGGGCGTAGGCGTTCAGGCGTTTGGCGTCATCGCGCTGCGGGTCGATGCTGATCGAGACCAGTTGCACCTCGGTGCCCACCCGCGCGCCCAACTGTTTCTGCACTTTGCCCATGATCGACGAGACCACCGGGCACACCGTGGTGCAACTGGTGTAAATGAAGCTCATGACCACGATTTTGTTGGTCACCAGATCCTTCTCCAGACGCACCGGTTTGCCGTTCTGGTCCACCAGCGCGACGTCGGCGAATTTGACCTGAGCACTTTCCGAACGGGCGCCTTTGGCCGGCATGTCATGCCCGGCGTGTTCATCCGCCGAGTGCGCCAGGGCTTGCCCCACGCCGACGGTCAACAGGCAGAACGTCAGCAGTCCACGGTGTGCGAATCGGTTCATGTCAATTTCCTCTTCAACGGGCATCGCCGGGCAGGACCCGAACGCTGGCAAAGGTCTTGTCATCGAAATTCGCGCCGAGGGACGCCGCACGCACGTGCAGGTACCAGGCGCCGTTCTGGTCGAGCGTCACTGGGGCTTCGTAGATTCCGTTGCCGACCTCAAGGGCCGCGACCTCCCGGGCCCGCGAAGTCGGGGCGCGGAAGTAGCGCACCTGCACGTCTTTCACGCCGCTGCGCTGGGCTTTCTGTTGGCCCTCAACGATGCGAAAGCGCACGGTGTACGGGCTGCCGAGGGCGGCGGTGGCGTTGTCGAGCAGGAATTCGACTTTCGGTACGCCGGGGTGTCGGCTGAGGCGGGTATCCGGTTCAACCAGCGTCGTGAAGCAATGGATGATGTTCGGCTGGTTGAGCAGGAACGCCACGTCGAAACGCCCTGCCGGTGGCAGTTTGACCCGCGCGCTGTACAGCCCCGGCTCGACTTCGCGCAGGCTGCGGTCGATGACCATCGCCGCCCGCGCCACTTGCCCGCGATTGGGGTAACCGGACATCGGTGCGTTCATGCCTTCAGCGTAGAAATAGGTGGTGTTGTCCACTGGGTTGACCACAAACACCGCGTTGTCGTCCCGCGATACCGCAAGGCTCGACGCCAGTGGCAAATCGCCGGCCAACCGTGGCGCCTGGGGCCCGGCTTCGAAACCCTGGCTGATCGGCTGGCGACCTTCACCGAGCGACGACAGGTTGATCATCGTCACCTTGGGCGACGCCAGTCCGCGTACATAGGCGTAAGCCTTGGTGAACACCAGTTGATACGGTTCGGCGGACACGTCCAGTTCATGGACCAGCGAATCGGTGGCGGTATCGATCACGGCCACCTGGTTTTCCAGGGTGTTGAGGACGATGCCAAATCGTCCGTCGGCGCTGAAGCCCATCGGGCCCAGGCCCTGTTTCATCTTGATCACCCGGCGCACGTCGAGGCTGGCGGTATCGACCACGGTCACGGTGCCGTCCTTGCCGTCGGCGACATACACCGCCTGGGACAGCGGCGAGTACGCCACCGACAAAGGATGCGAGCCGGTCTTGAGTTGCTTGCTGAGGGTCAGGCTGGCGATGTCGATGATGCTCAGCGTGCCGTCGTCGCGGTTGGTGATGAAGGCAAACCGGCTGTCCTTGCTGAAGGCAATTTCGTGATGCCCGGCGCCGGTGGCCAGGTGTTTGAGCGGTTTCAGGCTTTGGCTGTCGATCACGGTGACCCCAGACGCTTCGGCCTTCGGCGCATTGTTGCCGACCCACAGCAGGCGCTCGTCCGGTTGCAACGCTACGCGCACCGGGTGGCTGCCGGCGCCCACCGAGGCGATCAACTTGAACTGCTCGCTGTCGATCACCGCCACTTCGCCGGCGGTGGGCATGGAGATGAATACGCGTTTGTTGTCCTTCGGTGTGACCCAATCCATCGGCGGCCGCTTGAGGTCGATGCGGGCCATGGTGCTGGTGATGCCGCCCACCGAGACCGATGGGTCGACCACGGAGACGCTGGCATCACGGTTCATCACCAGCAGGAAATAGCTGTTCAGGTCGAGCAGCGGCCGTGCGCCGATGCTCGATTTCAGGAACACCCCGACCCGGGATTTGCAACTCCGGTCACGGCCCTGGGCCAGGTCGGCGGCAACGGTTTCCGGGTCCAGCCAGGCACCGGGATTGACGCCGGAAAGGGGTTGGCCCGAAGCGCTGTCACTGACCCGGAAGAGCACGTCGGCAAACTCGCCTTCGCGCAGCACACCGTCCTCGGCCAATGGCTGCATTTGCAGGGTTACGGACACGCCGTCACGCTCCAGCGTCTGACCGCTCCAGGTGTCCGGTAGCGCTATCTCGCTGAGCATGTCGGGCGGAGTCGTGCGCCAGACGCCCAGCCAGATCAGCGCCAGCCCGACAACCAGCGCACAACCGGCAATTGCAGTGGTCCTGTTCATGTCACCTTCTCCCCTTACAGATCTGCGCCTGTCTTGCGGCCGCCATCGCTGGCAAGCCAGCTCCTACACTTGAACCCTGTAAACCCGATCCCTTGCTGGCGATGAGGCCCTTACGCCTTGCATCAATCTCACGGCCGCCATCGCTGGCAAGCCAGCTCCTACAATTTGCCCTGTGTGAACCCGATCCCTTGTAGGAGCGAGGCTTGCCCGCGAAGGCGTCATCCGCCATACCACCTACAACCGAGGTGTCCCCTTCGCGAGCAAGCTTCGCTCCTACAGGGCTGGTGTCGCACAACGTCTACGGTGCCGGTTCAGGTTCGTTGGTCACGCGCAACAAGCCCCAGAGCCCGGCGGTATTGCCGTAGGCGCCGTAATCACGGAACAGGTAGTCGCCCGGTATCGCGTTGCTGCCCCCGGCACTCGGGTGCATGAAGCTGAAATGCGCCGCCGGCAGGATGCTTTCGCGGGCGCCGATGTACATCGACATCGGGTTGAACCCGAACCGCACCGAACCCACGCCAGGCGTACTCATCGGATAACCGCCGGTGTCACTCTTCTCCGACTGGAACGGGTTGACCGACCAGACGTGGCCGTCCAGCTGGAAGGTCGTGCCGCGGCTACCCCCGGATGGCATCAGGATGTGCGTGCGGAACGGTTGCCCCGGTTTCACATACAGCACCGGCGTCTGCGGATCGCCGCCCACCAGCGCATTGCTGTACGCCATGTGCGCGTTGGGCACGTCGCCGTAACCCGCGCCGTCGGCGTGACCGAACGGCGCATCCGGCGCCAGGCCGAAGCGGAACCATATCGGCTCGGACTTGTAGTTGATGGCCATGCTTGAGTTGTCCTGCGGATCGGTCGGCACACCGAGGCCTTCGGCAGCGATGCCTTCCACCGGCCGACCATTGGCCCAGCGAATGTTCAAGGCTTTCTGCCAGACCATCGCAAAGTCGCGGTAAGGGGCCTGCCCCGGTGCGGTGACCGTCGCCGTGACTTTGCGCGCGTCGTCCACCCAGGTAGCGCCGACCGGCAGGATGCTCATCGCGCCACCCAGGCCTTTCTGCGGTTGCTTGATCACGTCCGCCGGGGTGAAATTCAACCCGCCGAACTCCACGGCCGTGGCGTTGATGTTGTCGACGTTGCGACCCAGTTGAGTGATCGGTTTGCCTTCGCGCTCCAGGTGCCCGGCGTAGTACTGATACGTACGGGTCGGGTAGGCGCCGCTGTTGCCAACCCGCGGTGGCACGGTCTGGATCGGGTTGGCGCCGACGTTGGTACCGTCGGATTTGGTGATGTCGTACGCCAGCAATTGCGCGTGCAGGCCCACGTGGCTGGACGGCCGCATCAGGTTGTTGCTGAAGGTGGTCGAACCCTGTCCGCTGTTGCGATCACGTTTGACGATGCCTTGCATCACCGCCGTCTGGGTCAGGTCCGGCATGACCATGGGCAGACGGTTTTCCAGGGTGATGTTGATGCAGTCCCCCGCCGTTGCGCGCAGCACCAGCGGTTCGACAGGCACACCAGGCTTGAGCTTGCCGGTGACCGTGTCGAGGTCAGACTTGCGCACGTAAATGATCGCGGTCGGGTCATGCAGCGGACCGCTTTGCCCGCCGATGGTGATGGTTTCGCCATCCTCCGGATCGGTCACCGTGACCTGCGGAATATTGACCACCCGCGAGTTGTACACCAGGGTGCCGCCCGCCGGATTCAACGGCCCGCCGACATGCTGGCCGATGCCCTCTGGATCGCCGAGGACCAGGTTCAGCGGATTGCCGAGAATGTCGTTGGCCAGTGCCGCGACCACTTCATAGTTGCGTTGCACGGTCGGCCGGGTGCCGATGCCGTTCGGGTTGGCGCTGATCCGTGGGCAGGTACCGTCGAACGCCACGGTGTTGCGCATCCCCGCCGGTTTCGGGTTGTTCGGCAGCGCGAACAGATCGCTGCGCTGGGCCGTGTAGTTGCGCATCACGCCCCAGATTCCGCTCCAGTAACCTTCGAGGGAGGCGTCCATCGAGTACAGGTAATCACCCGTGGTCGCCGCCGAGCTGGACAGCATCGAGACCGGCGCAATGAAGCCCATCTGCTCGGAGATCCCGATCATTTGCGACGAGCGCCAACCCGAGTTGGAGCTGTTGCCGTAACCGGAACCGCTTTGCAGCCACTTCACCCCGTGCAGGGTCACGTTGTGCTCTTCTTCGTGACCGCCGGCATGCACCCGCAGCCGCACGTTGTCACCGGTGTAGGTACGCAGCATCGGCGTGAACGGATCACCCGGTTCCGCGCCGCCACGGTTGATGTGCGGCGGGAACAAAGTGGTGCCGCCAGTCGGGCCGGTGGCGGCGGTGATCAGGTTCGGCGCCTGGTTCATCGCCGGGATCGCACGGTCGGTGCGGCTTTGCATGGCGTACGCCAGATCGCCGCCGAGGCCGTAGGCCTGCATGCCGCGCTTGCCGTCCGGGCCGATCTTGTAGGGGTCGTATACCCTCAGGGCCAGCGGTTCGTTGCGGTAGTTGACCACGAACATGCCGGGGTCATCGACCGAGATCGCTTGTGGGCACGGCCGGCTCGGGCAACCGGGGACCATACCGCCCTGCACTTCGAGAATGCCGTCCAACAGGGTGCTGGCGTTGTTGCGCACCGGCGGATTGATCGCGTAGCGGAAACTGTCCGCAGTGGCCGGGAACGCTTGTGGATTCGGCACCCCATTGGGACCCGCGCCCACGTACACACCGGCTTCATAGGCATGCTGGAAGTCGCTGTACTCAAGGAAGAACTCACGGAAGCTGTCGTTCTTGCCGTCGCCGTCCAGGTCGCCGGTGGACACCACGGCTTGCCACGAAGTCGGCCCGCCATCCTGGCGCGCGCCGCTGTACAACGGCTCGCCGGTTTCGGCGTGGAACCAGGTGGAACCGGCCGGTTCAGCCAGCACGGTGGCGTACAGACCAATCTGCTGGTGAGTCGATGGCCCGAGGTGATCGTGGGTGAAAATGGTCCCCAGGCCACGGTCGACACCTTTGCTGTTCACCACCGGGTCGGCAAACCAGCGCTGCATCGCGGTGCGCGCCCCGACCCAGTCGGCCCGGCCAAACTGGCCGAAGTACGGGTGGTTTTTAGCTTTCGGGCAGGCCGGTGTGCCGTCACGCGGGTCAGTGCCCTGGCATTGGTTGAACTCGCGGATGGCGTGGATGCGTTCTTGCACCGCACCGGGGGAAAGTACGCCGTCTTCGTAGTTCCAGCCGTTGGCCGAACCGTCCGCCGCCGTCAGGTCCCATTTCGGCAAGTGAATGTGCTGGCCGATCACGTCAGTCGGCGTGCGCACCTGATAGTCGTCCATTTCATAAGTGGCCGGCACCAGGTTGGTTTGCTGGTATTGCACGCAGTCGAGGGTGTTCATGCGCATCACCAAAGGCTCGGGCGGACGCTGCTTGGTGATCACCGGCCAGGCGTCTTCCCACAGGGCCAGAATGCGCGCTTGCGGGAAGTGGTAGCCGACCTTGTTGTAGACCGCGTCGAACTGGATGTTCGCCGCTTTATAGACCCGTGGCCGGTCAGCCGTGAAGGTCGAGGCCCCGCTGAAGGACATGCCGTCGAGCCGTTCGCCGCTGAAAAACTCGCCCATGCCGGCGCTGCTGGTCAGGCGTTTCTGCCGGTCGTCCATGCACGGTTCGTAGAAAGGCGCACCGGCGACTGGCAGCGCGCCGTTAGTGCGGAAGGCGCGTGCGACGATTTGATTGCCGGGCAGCACGGCGAAGCTCGGGTGGTCTTTTTTCGCGTGGAAGGCCATGGCCGCCTGTTCGACTTCAGTGCCCTCTTCCGGCAGGTAAAGCGCTTTGGCGCGGGTCACTTCCTTGGAGAAGTCCAGCGAGGTGGTCACGGTGTTCGCCTCGCCACCGGCAGAGAAACCGTCCAGGGAATGGCGTCCCAAACCGCCGTCCCAGCCACCGGACTGCGCCGGATCGAGGTTGGCCCACAAGGCATTGCCGCTGGTTTTCAAGGCATAGGCCTTGGCGGCGTCGAGCATGTCCAGCGGTGGGGTTGGTGGACGTTGGCCGACCGAACTTTCCATGCCGCCGATCCAGAACGGATAACCAGGGTTTTTCAGGCTGCCGTCGGCGTTGCGGTTGGCGTAGCTGCGGTCAACCAGCGCCAGGGAGCCAATGGCCTGGGCCCCACCGTTATGCTCACCGTCGCCGTCTTCATCATCATTGCCAGCCACCAGGGTCTCGCCGACTTTCGGCACGACCACGACCTTGCCCGGCATCGGCGCCATGGCTTTGCCCGGCAGCGGCACGACCGCTGGAATCGGCGTGCCGGCAATGATCTCGCCATCGGGCAAGGCCCGGGCGCCAGCGGCTGGTTTACCGCTGCGCAGTGCATAAGGTTCGCTGTGATAACCGTCGTCGCCCTGCTGGGACACCTCGAGTCGGGTGCCTTCTTCAAACACGTCGTGTACCCGCCACATGCTCCACATGCCTTGGGCGAAGTGCGGATAGAAGTGGCAGTGATAGATCGCATCACCGGCGACGCGGTTACGGTTGCCCGACCCGCCGTTGGCGATTTCATAGGTGTAGCCGGCGCCCGGCCCGATGCCTTGGGCATCCACGTAGTCAGAGTTGTCGTCGTTGGGATTGAACAGCCACTGGTGCCCGTGCAGGTGGAAGATGTGTTGTTCGTGGCCGTTGTGGGTGTTGCGGAATTTGACGAAATCACCGATGTAGCTGTGGTTGACGTTGGACGGCTCGGACGGATACAGCGCCATCGTCGCCTTGACCCCGACCTGATCGGCGCGCGGTGTTTCGCCCGGCCGGATGCTCTCCAGACCGGCGTTGGCCGGTACGTCCACCAGCATCGCCACGTCGCCGACGGTGTGCGAGCTGAGGAAGAACTCTTCATAGGCGCAGGACAGGCAATCGTGCATCGGCCCGACGCCTAACCGGTTGGCCACCACTTCGGCACCCATGCCGCCGGAGCCGTAGTTGATCATGAACGAATCGCGGGTCGGCTCCAGCACGTGGGCCATGACCGGGTCTTCCCAGTACGCGGGGAATGCCTGGGTCGCGGCGGTTTCATCCTGGAATTGCGAGGCGAAATCGCGGAACGGTTCCAGACGGTTAGGCAGCGCCGGGTTGCGTTTGCCGATGGCTTCCAGCGGATAGGTCGACGGTGGGAAGCTGCCGTCGGCGTAGCTGCCCATGACGATCGCATCGCTCTCGCTGGAGATGATTTCGTTGCCGTCGACCATGTTGATGATCGGCGTGCCGGCCTTGCCTTCACGAATCCACGGTTCACGCTGCGGGTAGCGTGCCTGGTAATCGACAATCGGTTGACCGGCCGGCGTGCGGCCAGTGCTGGCGAGGCGCATTTCTTCTTCGGTCACGGTGTTGCGATAGGTGCGGCCGCCCTTGGGCACCACCACCACTTCGCCGAACAGGCCATTGGCGACGTTGCCCGCATCGCCTTCACCACCGAACGTTGCACCGCGGCTGCTGGCGGCGAACGCTCCTTCACGCTCGGCGTACAAGGTGTAGGAACGGGTCGCGCCGGGGGCGACCAGCGTATTGGGGTTGCGTCCGGTGTAGGCCGAAATGTCGTCAATGCTGTTGACCGCCTGCAGACCATTGACCTGAAAGCCGACGTGGCGGTCGGTGACCTGCTCATCGACCTTGAACTGCTCCGCGTTGCCGATTTCTACCTCGCCCTCGATTTCCCCCTCTTCTTCCTCGCCGCTGTCGTGACTGCCAGCGTTGGCCTGATAGGCCAGCAGGTTCTGCAGATTGATGGTCAGGCAGTCACCGGCGGCAACGCGCAACACCAATGGACGCGGACGCTTGTCGGGCCGCAGCGAAACCTTGCCCGGCACCGCTGCGCCACCGTAGGCCAGGGACACATTGTGATCGTCGACCACATCACGACGCAGGGCAAACATCATGCCGTTGGCGTTTTGTGCGCCGAGGCGGTTGAACATGAGCGGTTGATCCAGCGCCACGACGTTCGCCACCAGATTTCGTTCACAACGCACGGCGGCTTCGGCCAACTCGATGCCAAACAGGGGTGCAACAAGCAGCAGCAAGTTAACCAAATGATGAGCGTGGGGAATGCCGGTCATAATCACGGGCCTCGCTTTGGGTACTCACGGGAATGATTCTCGACAAATCCCTTGGAGCAATCCGCATGCCATAAATTTTTTTGTTATTTTTCAGCTAGCTACGTAAACGACTTGATAAGTCGGGGGATATTCCCCACCCAATCCCCACCATTCGGGTTGCCCTCTGATTCCAGCAAAACGCCCACACCTGTAGGAGCCGGCTTGCTGGCGATCGGATTTGTGGACAGGTGGTGATTGTTAAAATGCCTTCGCCGGCAAGCCGGCTCCTACAGATGAATGTGTTGCCCCACATGTGGGGCCATCACCCATCACAGCGGCGCATCCACGGCCAGGCCTTGCAAGCGGCGATATTGGCGCAGCACGCTCGGCACATAACGGCGGGTTTCGGCGAACGGCGGGATCACCCCGCCACGGCTCAGCACCGCTTGCGGCCCGGCGTTGTAGGCCGCCACGGCGAGCGCGATGTCGTTGTCAAACAGGGTCATCAGGCGCTTGAGGTATTTGGCCCCGCCCTGAATGTTGGCCTTGGGGTCATAGACGTTGGTCACGCCCATTTCCCGGGCGGTGTCGGGCATCAATTGCATCAGCCCGCCAGCCCCCTTCGATGAGGTCGCGCCGGAGTCGTAGTGGGACTCGGCCTGGATCACCGCATGCAACAGCGCCGCCGGTAATTGATTGGCCTTGGCGGCCGCCGAAACCAGCTCGGCATAGGGTTGCCGGGCAATCATCTGTGGCTGTTGATCAAGGCTGACCTGCGCCGATTCAGGCTCATGGATCACCCGTTCATAGGTACGGCCGGGGCGGTGGACATTGGACAAAACGTAGCTGCCCTTGCTGTCCACGGAAACGAATACATCGGCCTGAGCTGTGCCTGCCAGCAACATGCAGCCGAGCAGTCCAGTGGTGAGTATTTTCATTATTCTGCCTCCCCTGACCGTCCCCGAAAAATGGGGCTATTGCCCCAATGACCGGTAGTGAACCAGCCATACGCAAGCACTGTGCCGTAAGCGCGAAGGCCAGTAGTTCAGGGGGTTCGGCAGGATGTCCGGGGGTGAGCATGGCAATTGCATGAGCCTCTGTGGCGACCCTTCTGCCGACTGTGTGAGGTCATCATGAATCATCGTCTGTGTTGTGCCCCGCGTAACGGCTCACCGCGAGCCCAGCGCGGGTTCACGTTGCTCGAACTGTTGGTGGTGCTGGTGGTGCTGGGGTTGTTGGCCGGCATCGTCGCGCCGAAATATTTCGCCCAACTCGGCCGCTCCGAAGTGAAGGTGGCCAAGGCGCAAATCGAAGGCCTGGGCAAAGCGCTGGATTTGTACCGCCTGGAGGTCGGCCATTACCCGTCGACCGAACAGGGTTTGCAGGCGCTGGTCACCGCGCCCAGTGACGAAACCCGCTGGACCGGCCCCTACCTGGCGAAAAAACTGCCGCAGGATCCGTGGGGCCGCAATTACACCTACCGCTACCCCGGCGAAAACGGTGAATACGACCTGTTGTCCATGGGCAAGGACGGTCAACCCGGCGGCGAAGGCGAAAACGCCGAAATCACCAGTTGGCAGTGACGGGAGGCGAGCATGCGCTTTCATCTCAAGGCCGTCGGCAAGGCTGGCGTGGTCTCGTTGACGGTCGAGGCCCATGGGGACAGCGAAGCCCGACGCATTGCCGAAGACCAGGGCCTGCGGGTCGTCAGCCTGCAAGCCGAAAAGCACTGGCGGGCGTTGCGTCTGCAAAAGCGCGAGACGTTCAACCTGGTGCTGTTCAGCCAGGAGCTGACCACCCTGCTCAACGCCGGCCTGCCGTTGATCGATGCGCTGGAAAGCCTGGCGGAAAAAGAAACCGCACCACAGGCCCGCAAAACCTTGAGTGAACTGGTGCGCCTGCTTTATGAGGGCAAATCGTTCTCCCAGGCGTTGGGTCAATTGTCAGCGGTTTTCCCACCGCTCTACGTGGCGCTGGTGCAGTCCAGCGAGAAGACCGGCGCGGTGGGTGATGCGCTGGGCCGCTATGTCAGCTATCGCCAGCGCATGGACGAGGTTCGACAGAAGATCGTCAGCGCTTCGATCTACCCCATGCTGTTGCTGGTGGTGGGAGGTGGCGTGGTGCTGTTTCTGATGGGTTACGTGGTGCCGCGCTTCAGCCTGGTGTTCGAAGGGCTGGGCAATAACCTGCCGTGGCTGTCACAAGTGCTGATGAACAGCGGGATGTTCCTGCATGCTCACCAGGGCGAATTCTTCGGCACTTTGGCGGCGGTCGTCGTAGCCCTCGCCTTCCTCCAGCGCCAACCGGCCTTTCGTCGGGGCGTGGACCGGGTGATCGAAAAGCTCCCGGCAGTCCATCAACGCATCTTCATGTACGAACTGGCGCGCTTCTATCGCTCGCTGGGGATTCTGCTGCAGGGCGGCATCCCCCTCGTCACCGCCATGGGCATGGTCCGTGGCCTGCTCACCGCGGCCTCCCGCGTGCGCCTGGACCAGGCCTGCGAGCGGGTGCGCGAGGGGCAATCGCTGTCGACGGCGCTGGAGCTCAATCACCTCGTGACCCCAGTGTCCCTGCGCTTGCTGCGTGCCGGCGAGCAGTCCGGCAACCTCGGGCAAATGATGGAACGCAGCGCGGATTTCTACGACGAAGAAATCAGCCGCTGGATCGAATGGTTCGTACGCTTGTTCGAACCCTTGCTCATGACCTTCATCGGCCTGTTGATCGGGGTCATCGTGATCCTGATGTACATCCCGATATTCGAACTGGCCTCGAGCATTCACTGACCCCGGGACAGGGTCGACTCGTACCGTTCATCGTTCATCGACGTTGCCACTGAATAAACCGGAACGTTGCAGTGTTCTCCCACTGAATCGAGCAGCAAGTTGCATTGTTCATCAACGTTCCAACCTGAATAAAAAGACGGAGAACGACATGCACATCAACAAGCTTTTACTGGCAGTAGCTATTGGCGCGGTTTTGTCGGCGTCTACCGTATTGATTCCGGACAGCCTGTCCGGCGTATCGAGCGCTCAGGCCAAGGATGGTGGGGGTGGTGGCGGCTCTGGTGGTG